>JAITEW010000029.1 GCA_031281855.1 Treponema sp. | reverse complement strand
CCCATCAAGATATAATGTTTGTGTAGTAGGATATACCGCATATAGGGCGGTATGTCCTGTTTTTGGGATAAAACACCGCGTTTCTGACCGGAAATGTTTCATTTTCCATCAGAAACATTCCATTCCTGACCAAAAATACTCTGTTCATGACCAAAAACGCTTTGTTCTTAATCAGAAACACTCTATTTCTGACCAGGAATGTTTTATTTTTTATCAGAAACGCTTCGTTCCTGGTCAGAAACACTCCGTTTCTGGCCAAAAACATTTCATTCTTAATCAGGAACGCCCTATTTTTGACCAAAAATGTTCTATTCCTGATGTGAAAAAATCCCTGCAAGGAGGGTATTATGGCGGGTTATGTTAACTGGCTCCCAGGCAGGCGGGATGATCAGCTTGCTATGGCTAAAACCTGGTCCATCGTGCTGGCTGCCAAGGGGCCGGCATGGGGGGTTCCAGAAAAGGACACGACGGAACTGAACACGTATATCGGCGCAGCGGATTCCGCACTGCTCCACGCCAAGAGTTCCGACCGTTCCCCGGTGGTTACGGCCCTGTGCCGGGAGGCTTTCGGGCTCCTGGTGGAGAAAATGCGCTATATAGTATCTGTCCATAATGTAGACCCATTATGGACAGACTACCTTAAAAACCGCATTTTCGTAGCCTGGGAACCGAAGGTTCCTTGGCGAGAAAATGCAAGGTCTGTCCACAAAGTAACCGACTTTGTGGACAGACACTAACTAGCGGGAACAGGCGGATGCGGTTATTATAGGACCATGCTCAGTTACCGGCACAGTTTCCATGCAGGGAACGCCGCTGATGTCCTTAAGCACATGGTATTCGCCTGGTGCGCCGGGTATCTTACGAAAAAGGAAAAGCCCCTTCTCTGTGTTGACACCCACGCGGGAGCGGGCTTATATAAGCTCGGCGGACAAAACCGGGAATGGGAAGGAGGCTTTGGCCGGCTCAAGGCCGCGGCTTCAGGCGGCAGGCGGATTCCGGCTATGGCGGCGTTTTACCTGGAACTGGCAGCCGCTTCAGAGGGCCTTTACCCCGGCTCCCCGGTTATAGCGGCAAAACTGCTCCGGCCCCGGGACCGTCTGGTTTGTTTTGAGCTGCACCCGGCGGATTATGAACTACTGAAAGAAAACCTGGAACGCCTGAAGCTTCCCGGAAGCGGAAAAGGGGCGCCGGGGATCGAATCCCTGAAAGCGGACGGCCCGGCTTCCCTGAAAAGCCTGCTGCCGCCCCCTTCTCGCCGGGGGCTCATACTCGTGGACCCGTCGTGGGAAGAAAAGAACGAATTCCAAACTATCCCGGCTGCCCTGGCCGAAGCCCTCAGGCGTTTTCCCCAAGGGACCTACATCATCTGGTATCCTTTGCTGCTCATGCCTAAAGACACGATAAAAGACGCCCCAGAGGCGGAACATTCCGAAACCTTGCCTGAAACTTTGCTCAAACTTTTCCCGGCCGGCAATTGCTGCATTGAATTCCACACCGCTCCCCGGAGCAGCGCGGCTTTTTTTCCGCACACCGGGACTTCCCCCAGAGGGATGTACGGTTCGGGCCTTGTCGTTTACAACCCACCGTGGACCCTCAAGGCGGCGCTGGAAGAGGCCCTCCCCTTCCTGGCAGAGGTACTGGGTTCCGGGGATTGGAGACTGGAATGGAAATAGCCGTACAGGGCCGGGCTTCCCAAAGCGTTCCTTTGCGGCCGTATTGCAACCATAAAAAAAGAGAAGTGTCATACTTATCATGAGCATCCCGAAAAACACCCAGCCTGTTCCAGCCCCTCTTCCTTTTCAGACTCCCGGAGAAGAGATAGCCAATTCCATACTCCACGGCCTGGGCATACTCCTGGCAATAGCGGGCCTCGTGCTCCTTACCCTCAGGGCTTCAGGGTACCTTGAAGGAAGCGCAGGCGGCCCGGCCAAGATCGTCTGTTATGTGGTTTTTACTTCCACTATGATTTCCATGTTTCTGGCTTCCACCCTTTACCACGCGATTCAGCACGAAGGCGCCAAACGGGTTTTCCGGATCCTCGATCATTCGGCGGTGTACCTCCTCATCGCCGGAACCTATACGCCCTTCAGCCTTTTGGGGCTCCGGGGACCCTGGGGCTGGGCCTACTTCGGCGTCGAATGGGCCCTGGCTATAACGGGGATTGTCCTGTATTCGGCGAATCTGAAGTTCCTGCGCAACGTTGAACTTTCGGTCTATATCGTCATGGGCTGGGCTATCGCCGCAGGATTCCCGAAACTGTACCGGCAGATTCCCGTTATCAGTTTTATCCTGCTTGTCGCAGGCGGGCTTGCCTATACCCTTGGCACCTTCTGGTACCGCAGGCGGCACCGCAGGGTTTCCCATGTAATCTGGCATATCCATGTGGTCGCAGGCGCCGCATGTCACTGGCTTTCTTTGTGGTTTATGAGTTAGAATAATAGTATGCCTACAGTAGACGATAAAAAAGTAATCTATTCTATGTACCGGGTTTCGAAGAAGCACGGCGTCAGGCAGGTGCTCAAGGATATAAGCCTATCGTATTTTTACGGCGCTAAGATCGGCGTCATCGGCCTTAACGGATCAGGGAAATCGAGCCTTCTTAAGATCCTTGCAGGTGTTGACACCGGGTTTTCCGGGGAGATTTCGGTGAGTCCTGGCTACACGATAGGTTTTCTTGAACAAGAGCCCTGCCTCCAGCCCGGGAAGACCGTCAGGGAGCTGGTAAGCGAAGGAGTTCAGGAACTGGTAGACTTGCTCGCTGAATTCGACAAAGTGAGCGAGGCTTTCGGCGAAGACGGCGCGGATTACGAAAAGCTGGGCGCCAGACAGGCGGAGCTCCAGGAGAAGATCGAAGCCGCAGACGGCTGGAATCTGGACAGCCGCCTGGAACTGGCGATGGACGCGCTGCGCTGCCCGCCGGGCGACGAGCTTGTCGATACCCTTTCAGGAGGCGAAAAACGCCGGGTGGCCCTGTGCAGGCTCCTCCTTAAAAAACCGGACATACTTCTTTTGGACGAGCCCACACACCATCTGGACGCCGAAACCGTGGCGTGGCTGGAAAGGCACCTCAGGGAATACCCGGGGACCGTCATTGCAGTTACCCATGACCGCTACTTCCTGGATAACGTGGCAGGCTGGATCCTGGAACTTGACCGGGGCGAAGGCATTCCCTGGAAGGGGAATTATTCCGGTTGGCTGGAACAAAAGGAACAGCGCCTGGCGCTTGAGGAAAAAGGGGAAAGCGAGCGGCGCAAGCAGCTCCAGCGGGAGCTCGAATGGATACACATGAGCCCCAGGGGCCGGCACGCCAAAAGCAAAGCCAGGATAGCCCAGTACGAAAAACTCTTCCTTGACGATGAACGGGAGAAGATACGGGAAAACAAAATTACCATTCCCGCAGGGAAGCGGCTGGGCCAGTTGGTTATCGAGGCAAAGGATCTGACCAAGGCCTATGGGGACAAGGTCCTTTTTGAAAACCTGAATTTCTCAGTACCCCCTGGGGCCTGCGTGGGGATCATCGGCCCCAACGGGGCGGGAAAAACAACGCTTTTCAAAATCATCACCGGTAAGGAACAGGCCGATACCGGAAGCATACGGCTCGGAGACAGCGTAAAACTGGCCTGGGCGGATCAGATGCGGGAAAACCTGGACAACGACAAAAGCGTTTGGGAACAGCTTTCAGGCGGTCAGGACATCATAAAGCTGGGCTCCGACAACGGACCAGGAGTTAAAGAAGTTTCTTCCCGCGCTTACTGCGCGTGGTATAATTTTTCCGGCGCCGATCAGCAGAAGAAAATAGGCGTTCTTTCAGGCGGAGAGCGGAACCGGCTCAACCTGGCGTTGACGCTCAAAGAAGGGGCCAACGTGCTTCTCCTGGACGAGCCGACTAACGACCTGGACGTGAACACCCTCAGGGCCCTGGAAGACGCCATTGATACTTTCGCAGGCGCGAGCCTCGTGATAAGCCACGACCGCTGGTTTCTGGACCGCATCGCCACGCACATCCTGGCCTTTGAAAACGGCGAAGTTATCTGGTATGATGGCAATTGGTCGGAATATTCGGAATCGAGGCGCCAGAAACTGGGATCAGCGGCGGACAGCCCGCACCGTTATGTATACCGGAAACTGGAACGTTAATGAAAAATAAGGAAAAGGGAAAACAAAATGAATATAAAAATTTTGAAAAACGATGATGAAATCTATATCATTGAGCCTCAAAACGAGCTTAACCTCTACAGTTCCAACCAGCTCAAGGAACTGGTAATGAAGATGATAGAACTGAAAATCGAGCGTTTTATCATCAGCCTGAAAAAGGTGGAAAATGTTAATTCCGCAGGCATCGGCGCATTGATCTATATTTCATCAACCATAAAAAAGCTGAATTTTTCCCTGGCTATTACAGGCATCAACAAGCCGGTAGAAAAGGCCATTAACGCCATCAGGCTTTCGGGCTATTTCCCGATAACCGGTTCTTTAAGGGAAGCTGTCGATCTGGTCCGGCAGGGCGGGGTTTAGCGGCGCGCCGGGCTATACCTGGCCGGTAAGGAAATTGACGTCCATATCGGTAAAGGGTTTGCCGTAGATATACTCGAAAACAAAACGCAGATCTTCAGGTTCCATGTCCAGAAACCGGCAGCCGAAATACCCCTGGGAATTGTCCCGGTAGCGCCGGACTATCCGGGCATGGGCATTGACCGTACGCCTTGGGGTTATGAGTTTTACCGAAAGCTCGCTGTCCGGCAGCAGGGCCGACGACAACTGGCAATGGGGATAGGCGAAGAGAAGCCCCGAAGCGCTGATATCTATGACCTTGCCTTCAAAGGGTTCGTTTTTAAGCTTTCCGGTTTCAAAATAACCGTTTACCTTGAGGGAATAAGCGAGGATCTTGGCAAACTGGTAAAGCGTATCAAGAACCCCGTAATCAAAGGGGAGCTTTCCTTCCTTGTTGATCCAGATGTGGATGTAGCCGATCACATACTCCTGGAAGAGCACCGGCACCCAGGCGTCTGAAAAAACGCCGCTGTCGAACTTAGTCTTGATGAACCGGGTACAGGCGTCGTCCACATAGGAGAGATCCACCCCTGTACTTTCGAGGTAGCGCTTGAACATATCTTCAGTAACGATCCGTTTCTTGGGGTAAGGATCGGAGCGCGGAAAATTGGCAAGGGTAGAAGGGAGAAAAAGGGTTTTCCCTGTTTCCGAGAGGATCCGTTCCTCATGGGACGCCGGTTTTACATCCTTGAATATCACCAGCTTGTAACCGTTAGCGTATCCTTTGATATACGCCGCCATCTGGTCGATAAGGCCGCTCAGGTTCTGGGGGTCCACGTTCCTGACCATCTCTCCCAGTTCCCCGCTTTCATATTCGGCAACCTTAGGGTAGGTCAGAGAATACCTATCCCCAAGGAAAGTAAACTGGACTTGGAGATCCTGGGGGGTCGAAACCCGGGAAAACGAACGATCCAGGTTTTTGTAGAGAAATTCGGGAGCTTCGGCGACGATGTGCTCGTCTTTGATGGCGCTTACCTCTACGGCGAAAATGATCACCTGGCCCCGGTAATCGAACATAAGGTCTATCTTTTTACGGATCTTGAGACCTGCCACAGGCCTGTCGGCTTTAAAAAAAATCTGGTTTTTTGTGGGCTTTTCTACCGTAAGGACGTATTCGGTACGGTTTTTAAGGTACATAATGGGGATCTGTTCATCATAAAGGACCTTGAGGAGAAAATCCTTCTCGATCCGTTTAATCGGCGTTGCCATCTGCTGTCAGAACCTTTCAATAAAACCGTTCATAAGGCGAAAAATCATAACGGTACCCGTTCTGTTCCCCAGCCAGATCCCGTTCTTCTTCCAGCAAGAGGTCCTCAAGCTGCCAGCCGTCTCCTGGTACGGCCGCCGCTTCAGGGGCGCCGCCTTCGCCAGCGGCCGTTTCGGCGTCCGGGACTGCTTCAACATCCGCGGCTGTTTCGGCCGGTTCCGTATCTGCCCGCATAAGGTAAAGTTCCCCGGAAATGCCTTTTTCCCCGCCCAGGAACCGGACCAGGAAGGAAACAGACCCGTCAGCCTCTGTCCTGCCGCCGCCTAAACGGTATTTTTCGGCTCCAACGGCCTCGAGGCTTCCAAAAAGGCGATCCTTCAGCTCCTTGTCCGCTGCCGCAAGGACCGGGGCTTCCCGGTTTCCCTGAACCAGGGCGGACAGCAATTCCCTGGCGTAACGCCACGCCGCCTCAGGAGCGGAGCCCCGGCCAAGTTCCCCGATCACCGTATCCCTGGGATACCGGGGGGCTTCGCCATGCTGCGGGCGGCGGACCATTTCCGGAATTGCGCCTGAGTCTAAAATCCCTGCTGCTTCCTGCGAAAAAACCCGCAAGGAAAACAAAAGCCCTGCGGCAAGCAAAAACACCCTTATTGGGCGGAATTTAACCATTATATATTTATCATACTATGCCGTAGGGGAAAAATAAACCCTCTGACGCTAAATTCCGCCTGCAAGGCAATTACGGGATAATTGCCGAAACCACCGGACCCCAGTCGCCGGCTTCGCCTTCATAGCCCCGCCTTGGAGCATGATCCCCCGGGATGCCCCAGTCTACGGCTCTGGTCTGGAACACCTGAAGCCAGGTTTCCACCATGTGAATCTGCCCGTCCCGGGACAGCGGATACCAGTCTATGCCCATAGAATACTCCTGAAAGATAAAAAGTAGTGACGAACAGAAAGCGGTTCGCTTCGTGTTCCCGGTTTCTAAGCCCGCAGCGCTGGTAATCCGGCTCGCAGCGCCGGCAATCTAAGTCGCAGCGCCGGCGGTCTGACTTGCAACGCTGTTAATCAGGCTCGCAAGGATGAAACCCAGGGGAATGGTCAGCAATCCCATTATGCCCAGGAGTAAAGTATTCCCCATGGCCTTGATAAATCCCGGGTTGCCCAGGAGAAACTGGTAATTTGCCGGCCCGATAAATTTTTCGCTAAATCCCATGGTGGAAACATCATAGAAGCTGTATCTTACCGTGGTTAACATAGGTTTATATACCAATACTATCAAAACAGCCAGGGTAACTATGATAAAAGAGTACCACTCAATTTGTTTTTTCAACCGG
>JAITEW010000025.1 GCA_031281855.1 Treponema sp. | reverse complement strand
CCCTTGCCGCGGCGGTGCAGTCATCACGGGGATCAAGGTAAACATAGCCATCAAGGATGTAGCGCAGAGGATAAAGTTCCATAGGTACATCATATATTCCGGGGCTTGCGGCGTACAAGGGAATGGAAAAAAACCGGCATTGACAGCGCAGAAGGCGAAAAAGGGAAGAATCCTTAGAAAGTTCTTTGTTTTCTCCTTCCTTCTTCGACTTTTTCACCGTTGCGGTTAAATTTTTTGTGCCCTTGTAATTGCTCATAGCAGGGGTTTTAGTCTAAGCAAGCTACTAGAAAGCCGTCATATCCCCTGTTTCCATGGCTTCTTCCGGCCTGAAGGAGCTGTTTTCCAGGGCCTCCCGGGCAGCTTCTTCACCTGCCGCAGCGTCGTCCTTTTTGAACTCCGGGCGGAACTCCACATGTTCGGCTACAATGCTGATCCTGGAATGGGCCTTGCCGTCGGCGCCGGTCCAGCGATCCTGTTTTAGGCGCCCTACCACCCGCACCCCGCGGCCCTTGCGGCCCAGGCTGTAGCAATTTTCCGCGAGTTTCGACCACGCCTCGACATCGAAAAAGCTTACTTCTTTTTCCAGTTGCGAATCCTGCTTGTAAAAGCGGTTCGACGCCAGACTGAAGGTACAGACCGGAGTTCCCTTCGCGGTCGCGCGGTAAAGGGGATCCCGTACCAGATTGCCTTCAATGAGGATGGAATTAAGGTTGTTCATAAAGCCTCCACCGGGAGAATCTCCCGAAATACAAATGTTCCGGCGTTGACGCGCCGGCCATAGGCGCCCTGCCTGCTTTGGAAACAGCAGGGGTGAATTACCCATGGTAACCTATATACGGCTTTCTGATGCGGGGCGCTTCATTATTTTCGAATTTTTTTCCTGCCAGGACGTAACTCCTAGAACTTAACGGTTTCCAGGAGTTTTACCATATAGAGTTCGATGTACACCCTGAGCGATTCCTTCCCGCTTAAGCCCCTGAGCGAAGGGGTGCCGTTCACGATGCCTGCTGCAAGCTGGGCCAGGTTTTCCCGGGTGATCCTGAAGTGCTTGTGAACTCTCAGCGTCCTGCGGAGGTTGTCCCTGACAAGGGCGTTTACGTCTTCTACCAGGTTGGCCCGGGCCTGCTGGTTGATGAGCCTGCTCCAGCGGGTTTCAAGTTCCGAAAGGTAGCTGTCCAGGGAATGGCCCTGAGGGACCGCGGCGAATTCAATTTCCCGCGCAGCGGCAAACATTTCCCTGGAACCCTCTTTTCCGGCTGCCGGTTCTTCAAGTTCATCGTCCCCGTTCTGGTCTTCGGGTATTTCTTTCTTCTTTCTGAACAGGTTTTTGAAAAATCTGATGATACCGGTGATGACGGACATGGAATACCAGAACGGCAGGAGCAGCCTGGCGTCTTCCAGGAGATCTTTGCGCTTGAGAAGGAACAGGGAAGAATAAGGGAGCATCTCGCCTTTGACAAATATCCGGGACGCCGCAGGCACCCCTCCGGTATCTTCCATTTCGTCATAAACGAGCTGGAGTTTTGGATCCTCAAGGATGGTAGTAAGTACAGGGCAGAGTTTCGCCGTATAACGGGACAGGAGTTTTTCAAAATCCTTGTCGTTCTCCATAGCCGGTTCGCTGCGGTATTCCTGGATCAGGCGGACCCAGCGCCGGGAAACGGCTTTTTTCAGTTTTTCCCGTCCTTCCCCAAGGAGCCTGGCGCAGAGGAGGAGGATCTTGCTTTTGGATACAAAGCAGCGTTCCTTATCGGGGCCGATGACGATGAGGAGTTCAGGCAGCGCGTCAGAGGGGCTTTCGGTGGTCTGCTTTTTAAGCCATTCTTCCAGATCTTCTTTGGAATACTGGCTCAGGAGGAGGACCCCCTTGGTACTGGTAAATTTGATGATCTGGTCCAGGGTGTACAGGTATGGGGATTTGTTAAGATGCTGTTCCAGATCCTTGAGCGCCAGTTCCCGTTCCCGCCTTTTTACCGCAAGGGATTTATAGTAGATGTTCGCTGCTTCTATTATATAGACAGCCTGTACCGCAGCGGTGTCATCGCTTAAGCGGTCCTTTTTCTTTTTGATATCCCCTTTAACCAGTATGCTGAAGTGAGCCCAGAACAGGTAGGAAAATTCCCCGCCTTCCTCAATAGCGGTGTAACAGTCCAGGGGCCTCGTGAGGATCTGGTTGAGCAGATCTCTCAGGTACGCTTCTTTGCCCATGAGCTGGGGGGTCAGCTTGCGGAGCGCGAATTCCTTGTTGTCGTGGTTCCGCAGGTAGTTCCGTACTTTGAGGAGCGCCGCTTCTATAAGCCGCCTGGGGATTATGCTTGCCAGCGCCAGGGCGGAGCCGAAATCCTCAGGGAAACCGATGCGGAGTATAGGCAGATCCGTTTCCTGGGGTTCAGCCAGGTACGCGGACAGGTCCGATTCCACCCCTAAGGGCCTTTTCTGGTTTTCCGGAATCTCGATGTTCAGGGATTCTTCGCTTGGGAAAGGGAGATCCGCGTTAGTGTCCATGTTGCGGTAGTATTCCTGGAGGAGATCGAGGTAGAAATGGGACAGGTAAATCCGGCCTTCTTCGGTGTCGTTGAGGAGCTCGCATTTCTCTTCCTCTGCCAGGGACGACAGTTCGGTCCAGAATTTTGCCGTTGTTTCCTGGGTCCACTTAAGCCATTCAGGCTGATCTTCAGACATGCGTTTGGCGTATTTTTCCAGAAACGAGAGGAAAGGCTTTATCCCGATATACGGAGAATTGTATTTGTTTGCATAGGATACCAGTATCGAAAATAAATCTGTTCTTTGGGCCATGATCTTCTTGTCATTATAGCCGGAATACATTGTTTTGTCATTGGACTTCTTCAATAACCCGGTTGGTTATTGAAGAAGCCTTGCGGTTTTTCAGGCTAAAACCTTGCAAAACCGTGTTTTTAGCCTTCTGTAAGGCCGTATCCTTCGTCTTCCTGGTTGCCTGCGGGCTCTATGTGGACCACGATGTCGTAGACCCCTTCAACTCGTTCCTTGATAGCCTTTTCCACCTGCTGGGCTATCCTGTGGGCCTCCAGGACGGTCAGGCCCGGTTTCACCTCAATATCAATGTCGATGTCCCAGAGCCCGGCGATACGCCGCATCCTGGTGCGGTGGGGGTTCCCTGCTCCCTCTACAGACCGGACGGCGTCAAAAACCGCCTGGTAAGGTTCGGCCCCCCCGGAGCCGTCCATAAGTTCCAGATTGACTTCCATAAGTATGCCGACAGCGGATTTTATCACCCAAAGGCCAACGAGGATTGCCATAACCGCATCGGCCGATTCCAGGTCCAGCCAGTACGAGAGCCCCAGGCCCGCGAGCACCCCTGTGGAAAGCAGCACGTCGGATGTCATGTTTTTCGCGTTAGCCCTGAGCATCGGGGAGTCCGCTTTTTTGCCGAAAAGGTACTGGCTCCAGGCAAGGAGGATTTTTCCGCCTATGGAGACAAGCGTGGCTGTTAGGGCCAGGGGGGTGGGGATCTTCAGGGCTGTCCTCTGGATCAGGTTGCCTGCCGAGTTGAGTATCAACTGGGCGCCTGCGAAAAAAAGCAGGCCGCCCAGGACCGCGGTAGCCAGGGTTTCGGCCCTGCCGTGGCCCCAGGGGTGCCCCTCGTCGGCGGGCCTGGAGATCACCCTGGCGATGATGAGCGTCATGATCGCAATGAGCACGTCCACTGAAGAGTCTATGCCGTCGCCGACTACCGCGAGGCTTCCGGCTTTGAGCCCCAGGATTATCTTGACTCCTGCGAGAAAGACGTTGCCGAAGAGGGCGGTAACGGAAGCGGCGTGGATCAGGCGGGCCTTGCGCTGAATATTTCCCGGGTTCATACTACTATTATAATGGAAATTCAGAAGCGAAAAAGGGCATCGCGTTTCCCTGTGCGGCAGGGCGCCGGTTGATGATCATCGGCCTTACAGGGACTTACTGCGCCGGGAAGAACTATGTTGGGCGGCTCCTGGAAAAACGGGGCCTTCCGGTGCTGGATGTGGATAAACTGGGCCACTCGGCTATTGAAACGGAAAAAGAAGCTATTCTGGAACGCTTTGGGGAGGATATTCTTTCCCGCAGCGGGTCAGGCGCCATTGACCGGAAGCTTTTGGGAGCCAAAGTCTTTGGCAGGCCCTCCGAGCTTGCGGCCCTGGAGGCTATTGTCCACCCTGCCGCCAACCGCATGACTGTGGAATGGCTTGCGGCCCGCGAAGGGCCCTGCGTGATTAACGCCGCCTTGCTGCACCGCTCTGAGGTTTTCAGGGACCTGGACGCGGTAATCCTGGTAGAGGCCCCCTGGCTTGTCAGATTGTTCCGGGCCAGAAAACGGGACCGTCTTTCCTGGAAGGCCCTGCTCAAGCGTTTCAAGAGCCAGAAAGAATTCAGATCTCAATATTTTGGGGAAAACACCGATATTTACAGGGTAGAGAACCGGGGTTTCGGTTTTTCCGCCTCTAAGAGGCAGGAGAAACTGGAACGCCGGATAGACGAAATTCTTTCCCATTTGGGGCTGTAAGGTGTTTTTATGGAACAGAAGAAATTACTGCTCGTAGCGATTTCAGTAGGCGTATTCTTTGTGATAGCCATCGGAGCGGCTATCCTGGTTTTTAGGCCCCAAGCCGCGCCTGCTGTTTCTACAGGGACCCCCATACCTGCCGGCGTCTCAGGCGCCAATCCGGCGTATGGATTGACTGCCGCCGATCCGGTACAGCCGGTCCAGCCTGAAGTGGTGAATCCTTCGGACTATATGCGCGACGGCATTCAGGGCCTCCAGCCCGCTCCTGAGGGAACCGGAATCCGGGACAATAATTTCTATGTCAACAGTACGCCGGCAAGGAATGAAGGCGGTGTGGTGATTACGGTTGAGTCCAAACCCGCCGCAGGGGTTCCCGATGCTCCTCCTGCGGGAAAGGCTGTTTCCGCCGCCAGGCCCGCGGCGGTTCCGGTTTCGGCCAAACCAGCCGCCAGGCCCTCTCCGGCTCCGGCCAAACCCGCGCCTGCACCTGCCAAAGCCCCTGCTGCCAAGCCTGCCGCTCAGGCCAAAACCTACGATGACTATTGGGTCCAGACCGGGTCCTTTACCGCCAAAGCCCGGGCCGAAGGGGTAAAAGAAACCCTTGCGGCTAAAGGCATCGCCTCTATCATCGAGAACCGGGACGTTGAGGGCACCACGTACTTCCGGGTCCGTGTCGGCCCTTATACTTCCCAGAACGAGGCGGATTACTGGCTCACCCTTATCAAGTCCATCAACGGCTTTGAAGACAGCCAGGTGTGGAAAAGCCAGTCCAAACGTTAACTTCTTTCGCGCTTAGGGATACATTCTAACCCTAAAAACCGAAGCGCCCCGCATACCCGGGCCGTATACCGGGTATGAAGAAGGGTATCATTTTTTTACTCGGAATCCGCCTTGGCGCAGGGATTTTTGCTGCAGAAAAGACGGTTCCTCTGTTTTCCTGGGATCTTCTCTGGACCGGTTCATGGCAAAAAAAAATCGATGTTCCCTGGGAAGATGTTGAGGCTGAGGATTTTTTCTACCCCGGAACCCTGAATAACCGCGGGGATCTTCGCCTGGGCCTGCCCCGGCTGGACATGTCTTTTCGTTTCCAGGCCCTGGACAAACGGGTTCTGCCGCCTGAAGAAGGCAAAGAACCGGTCTTTACTCCCGGCTTCGGGTTTTATTACAACGGAGGCTTAGGGAAATTCCCGGGAAACAGCCGGCTGCTCAGGGGCGTTCTGGACGAACATGGGCTGCCTTCAAGGACGAAGAACGTCTGGGCCCGGTCAGCCCCTTTTGCGGAAAGCCGCAAGCCTGCAATGGCGGATCTGAAATCCGAACCTGTCTCTTCATACACAAACGAAACCTACCTCTACCTGGGCCTTCCAAAGTGGGAACACCTCACGGGTTACGGAACGGCCCAAATGGACGATGATTGTAACCCAGCTTTCGGCGGCGGCATTGAAACATCCTGGAAGGCGTCGAATCTTGCCCTTGAAGCTTTTTATACCCAAAAAACCCTCCCTCCCAGAGGGGCCTCCGGCTGGTTTTCCACGAGTCCGCCCTTGCCGGAACGGGATTTCCGGTTCTGGGCCCTCGGGGCGGCTTTCAATACCCGGAACTTCGGTTTTTCTTCGGACTGGGCCTTTTCGGAAGCAGTCGCCTTTGGCAGGGACCTGTACGGCAGCGCCGCCTTGCGGTTCGGAAGCAAACCCTGGAAGTTTTCGGTCGCAGCCGACGCCGCGGGTCCCCGCTATATAGGCCGCGACGCCAAGGTTCCGGGCCAGGGCATGAGGCTGGCAGGACGGCTGGAAAGGCAGCAGCCGCGGTCGGGACTGTTCCGCTTCAACAGCCTTTTCAGGGCTTCCGAATTAGGCGGGGCCTTTGACCGCGGATCGGTCTCTTTGTACTTCCGGCCCCAGGCGCCGCAAGGCGGCAAGGCCCCTTTCTTCCGCTTTACCCGTTTTTCCTTTACTCTGAGCCGTGACGCCAGGGATGCGGAAAAAACCGCCGATTCCGCCGAAGCCCTTTTGGGTTTCAACCTACGCCCCCTTAGCGCCGGTCTTTCGGGCGCCGTTCACTACCGTTCCGCACCGGAAGGCCGAAAAGTCCCCCCCTTGCCATTTCCTCCGGCTTTTGAGGAATTCGAATCCGCTAAACTCACAGGCGACCTGGCCTGGAACCCGGGTATTTTCCAGTTCAGGACCAGGCTGGGCCGAATCGTGAAAACAGGGAAAGACCCGGTTTGGGATTTTTCTGCCAGCGCTTCCCTCAAACCCGGCAAGTGGGGGAGGGTAGGGCTAAAAGCCGTGTCCGAGGATTTTCCGGATAAGTGGAGCTATACCTTTTCATGGAGGCTGGACATGTATTCCAGGTAACTATTCCGCCAGTTCCTCAAGCGGGATGGGCTTAGGCGCGCTGTTTTCACCTTCGACACGGGCGAGCTCTTCCATAAGTTCCCGTCCGCGCTTGGAGAGTTTTGTGGGGACCTGGACCATAAGCTTGATGTAAAGGTTGCCCCTGCGGCCGGGGACGGGAACTCCTTCATCCCGGATACGGAGGAGTTTGCCGTTTTGTATGCCCGCAGGGACTTTTACTTTTATGGTTTTGCCGTCCAAGGCGTTCACCTGTATGTCCGCCCCCAGGGCGGCCTGGGTTACCGAGATTGGCACGGCGCAGTAGAGATCCTCGTTCTGGCGTTCGAAGTATTCGTGGGCTTTTACGCGGATAAAAACGTACAGGTCTCCGGGGGGGGCTCCTGACGGGCCCGCGTCGCCCTGCCGGGGGATGACTACCCGTTTGCCGTTTTCCACCCCCGGGGGGATGGTGACCATGATCTTCTGGCGTTTTTTCTGGGTTCCTGAGCCGCCGCATTCCTGGCAGGGTTTTTCGATAATATACCCTTCGCCGCCGCAGGAAGGGCATGTAGAGGCTACGGAAAAAAAGCCCGAGCTGCGGCGCACCTGGCCCGAACCTTGGCAGGTGGGGCAGACCTTTTTCCCTGTCCCCCCTGCGGCGCCGGAGCCTTTGCAGGCAGGGCAGGAATCGTTCCGGGAATACTGAATCTCCACCTTAGTGCCGAAAACAGCGTCCTTAAAGGGAATCTCAATGTCGTACCTGAGGTTCGCCCCCTGGCGGGAGCCGCCGGAACCGCGCCGGGCCCCGGCTCCTGAAGCGCTTCCTCCAAAGAAGGTGTCGAAAATCCCGGAAAAATCCCCGAAAATGTCCTCGAAACCCCTGAAAGTCTGGGAGTAATCCTGCGGCCCGGCGCCCATGCCTTCGACCCCGGCAAAGCCGAACTGGTCGTAGGCCTGGCGCTTCTGGTCGTCCCCCAGGATCTCATAGGCTTCAGTGGCTTCCTTGAACTTCTCTTCAGCCTCTTTGTTTCCGGGGTTTTTATCCGGATGGTACTGGATGGCAAGCTTCCGGTAGGCCTTTTTTATATCGTCCTTGGACGCCCCCTTCTGTACGCCGAGCACTTCGTAGTAATCCCGCTTTGCCATCGTATCTTCCTTATTTGGAGGGCCCGTTTATTTTTTGTCGTCGTCCACGACTTCATAGTCCGCGTCTTCGGCGCTTTTGGTATGACCGCCGCCGGTGTCGCCTGGCCCGGGACCTGCCGCGTCGGGACCCGCCGCGCCGGGCTGGGCGCCGGTTTGCTTGTAGACCTCCTCGGCGATCTTGTAGGATACCTGCTTGAGGATCTCGGTCTTGGCTTTGATAGCCTCGTTGTCGTCCCCTTCAAGGGCCTTGCGCAGATCCGCTATGGCCTCCTCGGCTTTGGACTTGTCCGCGGCGTTGACTTTGTCGCCCAGGTCTTTGATGTTCTTTTCGGTAGAGTAGATCATGTTGTCCGCTTCGTTGCGGATTTCAGCCTTCTCGCGTTCCTTCTTGTCCTCTTCGGCATGGAGTTCCGCTTCTTTGACCATCCGGTCAATGTCGCTGTCCGAAAGGCCCGATGAGCTTTCGATGCGTATCTTCTGTTCCTTGCCTGTACCCAGGTCCTTTGCGGACACATGGACTATGCCGTTGGCGTCAATGTCGAAGGTAACCTCAATCTGGGGTATCCCTCTGGGCGCAGGCGGGATGCCTACCAGGTCGAAACGGCCAAGGGTGCGGTTCTGGCTCGCCATTTCCCGCTCGCCCTGGAGCACATGGATGGAAACCGCAGTCTGCCCGTCTGCGGCAGTGGAGAAAATCTGGCTCTTCCTGGTTGGGATGGTAGTGTTCCTGGTGATGAGCTTGGTCATCACTGCGCCCAGGGTTTCTATACCCAGCGAAAGCGGGGTAACATCCAGCAGGAGCACGTCCTTGACATCGTTGTTCAGGATACCCCCCTGGATAGCGGCGCCGACAGCTACCGCCTCATCGGGGTTGACCCCTTTGTTAGGTTCTTTTTTGAAGAGATCCTTGACTATCTGCTGAACCGCCGGGATGCGGGTGGAACCGCCTACGAGGATTACCTCATCGATTTGCTCCGCCCTGAGGCCCGCGTCCTTGAGGGCCTTGACGCAGGGTTCCTTGGAACGTTCCAGGAGGTCGTTTACCATCTGCTCGAACTTCGCCCGTGTCAGGGACTTCTGGAGGTGCTTGGGCCCGCTCTGGTCCGCAGTGATAAACGGAAGGTTCACCTCTGTGGTCTGCGTGGCTGAAAGCTCAATCTTGGCCTTTTCCGCCGCTTCCCGCAGGCGCTGGAGGGCCATGCGGTCCTGGCCCAGGTCGATCCCCGTATCCTTCTTGAATTCAGCGATGAGCCATTCCATAATCCTGCGGTCAAAATCATCGCCTCCCAGGTGGGTATCGCCGTTGGTGGACTTAACCTCGAAGACCCCTTCGCCCAGTTCCAGGATGGAAATATCGAAAGTCCCCCCTCCCAGATCGTAGACAGCGATGGTTTTTTCTTTTTTCTGATCTTTATTGAAACCGAACGCCAGTGACGCCGCGGTAGGTTCGTTGATGATCCGCTTTACCTCAAGGCCCGCGATTTTACCCGCGTCTTTGGTAGCCTGGCGCTGGGCGTCGTTGAAGTAAGCCGGCACGGTGATGACTGCCTCGGTAACAGGTTCGCCCAGGTAGTCTTCGGCGGTTTTTTTCATCTTTTGCAGTATAAAGGCGGAAATTTCCTGAGGAGAGTAGCGCTTGTTCTCGATATCTACCCTGACATCGTCGCCCTGTTCCACCACCTTGTAAGGCACCAGTTTCATCTCGCTGGAAACTTCCGAATACCTGCGCCCCATGAAACGCTTGATGGAGTAAATGGTATTCTCCGGGTTGGTGATCATCTGGTTTTTAGCCGGCTGGCCCACTACCCGTTCGCCTTTGCTGGTAAAACCCACGATAGAGGGGGTAGTGCGCCCCCCCTCTGAGTTCTGGATCACTACAGGCTCGCCCCCTTCGAGGACCGCCACGCAGGAATTGGTTGTTCCCAAGTCTATTCCGATTATCTTACCCATTATCGTTCTCCTTAATCTCCTGTTATTTTATTGCTCGTTCATAATAAAAATATACTGAATTTTCAGGGAAAACTGAAAAGTTTACCCTCTTTTTCGGCGTTCCTAAGGCTGAGAGGGCGCCGAACCTCCTTCGTCCTTGCCTGCGTTTTGGGCATCAGGGCTCCCGGGCATCAGCACCTTAACCTTCGCAGGCCGGACCACCCGTTCTTTCAGGGTGTACCCTTTATAATACTCTTCTGCCACCACCGGTTCCGCAGCGTCTGCGGATTTATCCATCATTACCGCCTCGTGCCGGTTGGGATCGAAAGGCTGCCCTGCGGAATCAAAACGCTTGAGGCCCCATTTGTTTTCAAGCTGGGACGAGAGCCGCTTCTCGATCATCGAGACCCCTTCATATAAACTGGCTACTTCCGGACTAGTCTTTGAGGTCTCTTCAGCCGCCTTGATAGCCCGTTCAAAGTCGTCCATGGTCTGGATAAGGTCCAAAAGGAGGCTTGTGTTGGCGTAGTCGATAGCATCCTGCTTTTCCCGGTTCATGCGTTTGCGGTAATTCTCGAAATCCGCCGCTTTTCTGAGGTAATTGCCGTTAGCCTCGGACAGTTGGGCCTCTAGGGAAACTATTTTCGCCTCAAGAACGGCTATTTTTGCTTCCGGAGTAAGCTGCGCGGTTTCGGCCTGGGCTCCCTCAGGGGCATCCTGAACCCCGCCGCCTGTCCCCCCCCCAGGGGCCTGGGAAGAGGCTTCCTGAGCGCTGCCGGCTTCTGCGGCGCGATCTTTTTCCGAAGCCTTGCCTCCGGTTTCGTCCGGGTTTCCCTGAGCGTGGTTATGAGTATGCTTTGACATGAAAACTTCCTGTAATTGAGACTTAAACTATTCCTTAATAAAAAAAATACTTATTCAAAGCTCTAAAGGTCAAGAAATTTCGTAAAAATAATTTCAAAAACGGGTAGAATTTTACCACTCCGCCTCAGCCCCCCTGGATTCGGACTTTAAACGAAAAGAAAAATGACCGAAACCAGGGTCAGAACCTCGATAACCTTCCGGTAAACCGGCTCCGGGATCTTTTTTATCATGAGTACGCCCATTATTCCTCCTGCTAATATGGCCGGAACCAGGGTCAAGTCGAAAACCAGTACATCAAGGGTGATGTTTTTCCAGATGAAAATCTGAATAGGCAGCTTGAGGTAGTTGACGATGAGGAAAAACCAGGCCGAAGTGCCGACAAAGCTGTTTTTGGGAAGCCGCATGGACAGGAGAAAAACCGACATAATAGGGCCGGCTATGTTCCCGATAGTAGTGGAAAAGCCCCCGGCGATGCCGAAAAAGGCGGAAAACCACCAGACCGAAGGAGGCTGCTTGTTCTTTCCCCGCAGATCGTTCCAGATCATAACCCCCAGGCCTGCCAGAATGCTTCCTCCCATAAGGTACTTAAAGGCCTGGACCGGGACCATGCGGTCAACCAGGAGGGCCAGGGCGAAGCCCGCCAGGGTCCAGGGCAGGAGCTTGATGATGTAGTTCCACTGGGTATGCTGGTTGTAGTAGATCACCGCCAGAATATCGGCAAAGCAGAGGAGCGGCAGGTTGAGGCCTGTTGACTCTTTAGCGCCGAATATGAGGGCGATAACCGGGACAATAACCGTGGTAATTCCCGCGAAACCCGCTTTGGAAAGGCCGATACAGAGGCCCAGGGCTATCCATGCGGCCCATTGCCAGGGCAGAAGTTCGTAAGGCAGTGTGTCTAAAAAATTCATAGTTCCTCTGTTTAAAAGAAAAAATGAGCTCCGAACTGATCAATGAGAACTAAAACGCCCAAAACCGCCGTATAAACCGCAAAGCCCGTGAGGGATCGGGTCCTGACGATTTTCAGCATAAGCCGCACCGAGAAAAACCCCACTACCCCGGCTGCCAGGGTCCCTGCGATAATGGGCGCAGCGCCGATTCCCCCGGACACCTCAGGGGCGGCTCCCGAGGCCAGATCTTTGAGCTGGAGCGCCAGGGCTCCCAGAATGGCCGGGATTGAGAGGAGGAAAGAAAACCTGGCCGCGAAGTCCCGGTCCAGCCTGCGGGAAAGGGCCCCTGAAAGGGTAGAACCTGACCGGGAAACCCCGGGGATAACGGCAACCCCCTGGAGAATTCCGATCACAAGGGCGTCAACCCAGGTCATCTTGTCCTGCCCCTTTAGCGGCCCCTCTTTGACGTTTTCCCATTTCCCGGAGATGAAGCCCGAAACCAGCAGCAGGGCCGAAGTAATAAGGAAGGCAAAACCCAGGAATCCGCCTGAAGCGAAAGCTTCTTCAATTTTATCCTTAAAAAGCAAAGCCGCCGCCACTGCCGGCAGGGTGGCGATAATCAGGTAAAAAGTCAGGGGCTGGATTAGGCGGCGCAGGATATTCCCTATATCCTGCCTGAGCACTATAAACACCGCCGCCAGGGTTCCCGCGTGGACCATAGTGTCAAACAGCAGGGCGGATTCGGAAATCCCAAAGATTTTTTGGAGTAAAACCAGGTGCCCCGAACTGCTTACAGGCAGGAATTCGGTAAGTCCCTGGACTATTCCCAGGATCAGGGCTTCAAGAACGCTCATTACTACCTCCGGACGCAGCAGGGACAGGCATCAGTTGTTCAAAGGATGAACAACTTCCCGCTGCAATATTGTCTTAACTTTATTATTATGTTACAGTAAATACAAGAATGTTTTTCAGGAAGCGGCTGCCCGTGTTCCGGAAAAACAACTCCGGTCAGCCAGTTTCGGCGGCGGCTGGTTTCTCTATTTTCTCTGCAGAGAGTGTCTCTGTATTCCGCTTAGGAACCAAAACCTTAAGGCGGAAAGGCGGTGTTTTGCCCTGCAGGCCGCCGGATTATCGTTCTAAAGCTATTCCCGAAGCTAACCGGGTTTTGGGAATGGCTCGGAGTATAGACATCAAGCTTTCCGGTAAAACCACGAATTTCCTTTTCAGACTGCCGGCTCCCATCATCGTTGCGGCTATCTGGATCCTTTCATCCCAAAGTACGCTTCCGCAGATCAAGACTATTCTGGGAATTGACAAGATCCAGCACCTTTTGGCTTATACAGTTCTGGCCGCCGCCGCGGGATTCTGGATTTCCCCTGAAACCTGGGGGCGCCGGAAGCTGGGTTCCTTTCTGCTGGCAGCCGCTGTGGCTTCGGTTTATGGAGCAGTGGACGAAATACACCAGTTCTTCGTTCCTGGCAGAAACGCCGATGTGTGGGACTGGGCGGCCGATACCCTGGGCGGCTTGCTCGGCGCGCTGGCTGCGCGTTCCCTCGTCCCCTGGGGCAGGAGAAAGAAAGACTGATGCAGCAGCGATCCCTTAAAAACGTACTTGTATCAGGCGGCATGGGCTTTATCGGCTCCAATTTTATCCGGTTCATGCTGAAGAACAACCCGGATTTTTCCGGCCGCATCGTCAACCTGGATGTCCTTACTTACGCGGGCAATCCCGCAAACCTGGCGGACATAGACGCCGCGTACCAGGGAAGCCGGTATTTTTTTGAACAAGCCGGCATTGGGGACCGGCAGATTGTCGAAAACATCTTCAAAAAATACGAAATAGACACGGTAGTCCACTTCGCTGCGGAAAGCCACGTAGACCGGTCGATACTGGGCCCTGAGGGTTTTATCCGGTCGAACATCATCGGTACCTATACCCTTTTGGAGATTGCCCGGGACTGCTGGGCATCCCGGCGGGATGTGCTGTTCCACCATATCAGCACCGACGAGGTCTACGGTTCCCTGGGAAGCGAAGGGCGCTTTACCGAAACCAGCCCTTACGATCCCCGTTCCCCTTACTCGGCAAGCAAAGCTTCCAGCGATCATCTGGTTATGGCATGGGGCAGCACCTACGGTTTCCCTGTAACTCTTTCCAACTGTTCCAACAATTACGGTCCCTGCCAGTTCCCTGAAAAGCTTATCCCCCTTTCGATTCTGAATATGATTGAAGGCAAGCCCCTTCCGGTTTACGGCGACGGCAAAAATATCCGGGACTGGATCCATGTGGATGATCATAACCGCGCGGTCTGGACTATCCTTACAAAAAGCCCTGCTGGGGAGAAGTACAACATAGGCGGGGAAAACGAATGGGAAAACATCAGGCTCCTCCATACCCTGATTGACATCACCGCCCGCAAGGCCGGCCTCGATACCGAAAAACTCCGGGCTTCCGTCACTTTCGTAAAAGACCGCCCCGGCCACGACCGCCGCTACGCCATCGACTGTTCAAAAATAAAGAAGCAACTGGGCTGGAACCAGGCCGTCCCCTTCGAGGAAGGTCTTGGCCGTACCGTAGACTGGTACCTCGCCAACCCCGCATGGATCAGCGCCGTCCGTTCCGGCGAATACCGCAACTGGATTAAGAGGAACTACGAGGAAAGATGAAGGGCATAATCCTCGCCGGAGGGTCCGGGACGCGGCTGTATCCCATTACCCGGGCGGTTTCAAAACAGATACTCCCCCTCTACGACAAGCCCATGATTTACTATCCCTTGTCGGTGCTGATGCTGGCAGGGATACAGGAAGTGCTGATCATTTCCACACCCAGGGACCTCCCGCTTTTTAGGGAACTTTTTGGCAGCGGCGAATGGCTGGGGATGGGGTTTGAATACAAGGTCCAGGAGAGCCCCAGGGGGCTTGCGGACGCCTTTATTGTAGGCAGGGACTTTATCGGGAAAGACCCCTGCGCCCTGGTTCTGGGGGACAACGTGTTCTACGGCCGGGGCTTCAGCCGGACCCTGCGGAGCACTGCGGGGAAGATCGAAAGCCAGGGCGGCGGC
>JAITEW010000361.1 GCA_031281855.1 Treponema sp. | reverse complement strand
GAACTGGCGCTCAAGTATTTGTACCAATACATTACGGAAAAAGCTTCGATTGCGGATAAAATACTTATAAAGCCTGAAATCATAATGGAAAGCAACATGCACCTTTATGACCACTACTGCCAATTTTAACACTAAAAAATTGTTTTCGGGTGTAAAAAAGAAATTTCCACGACAAAAAAGAAATTTTTACGGTAAAAATGAAATTTCTGCAGCAAAAATGAAATTTCCACGATAAAAAACAAATTTCCACGACAAAAAAGAAATTTCTATGAATGGAAAAAAGTCTATTATGTCGAAAACTGTTTTTTGACATAAAAAAACCAAAAATATCGAATTTCCTCAAAATTTTTGTATCTTTTTATGACTCCTGTTGTTTTGATTTCACTGCGGTGAAAACTGGTCTTTTCCGGCGCCGCAAAGGGGACATACCC
This sequence comes from Treponema sp., assembly GCA_031281855.1. Lineage (GTDB taxonomy): Bacteria > Spirochaetota > Spirochaetia > Treponematales > Breznakiellaceae > JAITEW01. The sequence goes on along the minus strand of JAITEW010000361.1, from coordinate 13,348 downwards.
AGTCGGCAGGAAGATCCCCAAAAGGGGTCCCAGGCTGGATTCCCCCGCTGTCATCCCCGGCAGCGGGATCGTAAACATAACCGCACAGATCGCATACATACTTCTGCATTTTAACGTCTCCTTGCCTATACTATGACATTTTTCCAAGGTTTTTGCAAGGAAATTATCCGTCCGCCAGGCCCGGAGGGAACCTCCCGGGCACGCTAGACGGTCATCGCCTTCTTTTACGGACGCCCCGGCGTCGCCTTTACTGGTATGACGCCGTGCGCCTGCCCGGGAGCTCCCCTCCGAGCCTGGCGGACGCTTTATGTTGAAGAGGCTTTTACCCGGCTAATCCCCCCATAACGGCTAAACTTGACCCGCACTGTCGTGAAAACCGGGAGCGGGGGAAAGCCTGGGAAAAACATTTGGTCGCCCTGGCGATGTTATTGGCATACCGCAGCCTTTTCCGGGGCTCTCGCCGTGCTGCCTTTGTTGTAAACAGGCTCACCGCCTGCCATTAGGGGCGTCACCGCCGTAGCGGCGGCATGGATGCCGCTGTAGCCAAGCTCTCCGCCAACGGCGAAGAGGTGGACTCTACAAGCGTTTTTCCCAGGGTTTTCCCCGCTCCCGGGCCTGTCGAGGCTAATCGCGGGTCAAGTTTAGAGCAACGCCGCGTATTCGGCTTCGTAATGCTTGAGCTGGGGATTGTCGGGAGCCAGGGCGAGGGCCTGTTTGAGGTAATAAACGGCGCGGCGTTCATCCCTGTGGCGGTGGTAGATTTCAAACATAGCGATAAGGGCGTTGAGGTTCCGGGGATCTTCAAAGAGGCTGGAACGGAGATCGTTCATTGCGGCGTCTTCGTTAGGGCGTGTTCTGCTGCGGAGGTAATAGTAACGGCTCTTGAGGGTCCCTGAAGCGGCGCCCAGGCGGGTCTCGATCATCCGCCCGGCTTCATCCTGGCGTCCTGTATCTATGAGGGCCGAGATATAGGCGGTAACAGCGTCTTCGCCGGAAGGTTCCCGCTCGTAAAGCTCCCGGGCGTAAGACAAGGCGGCGGCATTGTTCCCTTGTCCGTGTTCCACAGTATAGGCGTTCAGGAGATCCTGGGAGGAACGCCGCTCGTCCAGAAGCCGGGCCAGGTAAGTCCGGGCCTCCTGCCAGGCCTGGCGGTGGATAGCGTCCTGAACCGCCAGGGTCATCACGGTAAGAGAGGGGTTCGGGCCCCCAAGAAGCCGGTTAAGGAGATCCCTGCCTTCTGCCTGATCTTCCGTTCTGGGCGAATCCACGAGGAGCCTTGCGGCGTAAACCGAAACTTCGTCGTCAACAATGCCGCCCGGCGCCCGAAGGAGGGAGCGGAGGTAGTTCAGAGCTGCGTCGCGGTTGCGGTAGCCTTCGGCCTGAACCCTGGCGCGGAGAAAAAGGTAGAGTCTTGAGCTGGAGTTGACAGAGGCGTAGAGATCCAGCGGAGCCTGGGCCTGGAGGAACTGGCCTTCTTCAACCAGAACATGCGCCCGCATAAGGATGAATTCCCCGTCCCGGCTGTCCCGCTGAAGCACTTCCGCAATAGCCGGCCCCGCGCGGGACCAGTCGCGATTGCTGTAATAAGCCAGCGCAAGCTGGCGCTTTATCTGGATATTGTCGGGAAAGCGTATCACCAGATCCGAAAGGAGCCGCACCGCTTCCTGGCTGTCCCCCCTGACGCCGGCGATCCGGGCCAGCCCTAATGCGGCAGGATAACATTCCGGCGAAAGCTGCCACGCCCTGGAGTACTGGGCTCCTGCTTCTTCAAAACTGCCGGAACGCTCGTAGACCAGGCCCATAAACAGAGGCGCCAAAACCGAGGCCGGGTTCAGGTCCGCGGCTTTCTTCAAATCCTGAAGCGCCGGGAGAAGCCTCTCGCTCCTGGTTTCACGGTAAAGCGCCAAAAAGGGCAAAACATGTTCCAGGAAATCCCCGGCGTTCTGGGACGGGGATGTGTAGATCCCTTTTTCAACATCCTTCAGGATTTTAGCGTAGCTGTGGGTCTGAGGGGGATCCTGGAGGGGCAGTTGGGCTTGTACCGCAGGGTAAAGGGTTTTGAGCAAAACGGAATTGACGGCGTTCATCACCCTGCCGAATTCGGTATTCCCCAGTTCCCGGTTTTTGACGAGATCCAGGGACGTAAGAAGGGAAGAAGGGGAACCGGTTTCCGCAAGAGAACGGATCTCCTCGGCAATACCCCCTGTACCGGAAGGCCTTGGCTGCTGGACAGGCTCCCCGGCAACCGGGACTTCTGTGGGCAAAGGCGTTTCCCTGGAAGACGGGTCCGACGCGCAGGCAGAGGGGAAAAATCCCACCAGCATAGAGAGAAAAAACAACAGACCAACACGCAGAGCGGAGAATTCAGGACGCATCAGACCTCTCCGCCTGCGGGGACTCCCGGTCACTGTCCCTGATCCCCTGGGTTATTTTTCGTTCCCAGAGAGAACAGAACCAGGAGAAGCCCGGAAAAGGCGATAAGAACCGGCCACCAGTCCAGGATGAATTGCCGGAAAGAAAAATCGACTACGTCGAAGGAAAACACCAGGAGAACGCAGCCGAGAATCAAAAAAGCGATGGAAGGCACGATGTAGCGGCTCCTGAAGGCGCCGTACCGCCGCCATCCGGCTGGTAAAAGAGCCAGGCCCGAAAAAACGGAGATAAGCGGCCAGGCGCGGTAAAAAAAGGCCCTGGGAATGATTCCCAAAGCTGAAAGGAAGAGAAAAAAACCGTCCATAAGGAAAAAAGCGGCGAAAAAGAGGTATGTTGAACGCTTGTTAAGCTTAACCGCCAAAACAGCGCAGAGAATCCCGGCTATCACAAAAAAGAAGGCCAAGAATACGGAAATTCCGGAAGTACCCGCCAGAGACCCAAGGAGAAAGGCCGATCCCAGGAACATCAACAAAAGACCGGCAATAAAAACAAACCAAGCGGCAATTCGGCGGGAAAACATCGAAATCATACATAAAGTATAACCGCAGACCCTTCTCTTGCCAATGGGACCTGCACATGCTAGGATCGGAAATTATGGTGAAAAGGGAAAAACGCCGGATACTTCAGCTTTTAGCGTTATTTATAACCATAACTTTCTTGTTTTCCGCCTGCCTTCAGGAGCCCGGGAACAGAGGCGGGAAAACAGACGCTATCGATCCCTACTATATTATTGGTTCCGAAGAAAACCGGGAGGCCCTGAGCAATCTTTTCATGCTTCTGGCCGGCGAACCCTCTTGGGGAAGGGAACAGTTCACGATAATCCGGGAAATAGCCAATAATTACATCAGGCAGAAGGAATACCCGAGGCTCATCAACTTTCTAACTGCCAGGGTTAACCGGTACCCCGAGGACCCTTACAATACGTACTATCTCTTTATGGCAGCCTACGGTTATATGCAGGAAGAAGCCTACCCCGCGGCGGCGCTGTACTTTGACCTGATCATCAAAAATTATCCTGACCTTACGGTCCTTGGAGAATCCATCCATCTGGCCTGCCTCAACCAGCTTATCACCCTGGTGGACAACCCGGAACAGCGGGTCTGGTATTACGAGGAGCTTATTTCCAGGTTTTCAGACAGCATCGATCTTGGAGCCGCTTATTTCCTCCTTGCACAGGCCTATGAACGCATAGGTGAATGGAACGGGGCCATTAAGGCCTATACCCAGTACCTTCCCTATATGAGTTCCAATGTCCCTGGGTTTCCCAATGCCGACACGTATGCAAAACAGATGGTGGATTTCAACAAGTCCCCTAAAAACTGGACTTTCGACAGCCTCGGCTCCCTGGTGAACGCCATTAAGACCGCGCTGGACTCAGGCAGCCCCGGCAGGCTGGAGCAAAGCCGGGCAAAGGTGAACTTTTTCGCCCGTTCCTGGGAACAGGAAGCCGCGGATGATTCGGGAATGGCGGAATTCAACCTTTCCGACTTTATGCGCATGAGCAGGATCCGTTACGCCAATGAACTGGACGCGGGGTCCAATGCCAACGAAGCCTACCTTAGAACATGGGGATGGTCCCAATATATTTCCACATGGTACCTTTATTTCCGGAAAATTTACTTCCCCCTGGACCCGGAGATCCATGGCAGGTGGGAATGGGCCGGGATTTATTATGGGGAAAAGTTTTAGCCTTCCGGGCCTTTTTCAAAACCCGGTTTGTTTTGAGAAAGGCTTCCTGCTGTTAATCCTCCTGATTGCCGGAAGCGCGGCGCCTCTTTGCGCCTCAGACGCTGTCCCCCCCAGGCCGCTCAGGAACCAGCGGGCCCCGAGGCCGGATCATCCTGCTTACCGGAACGCGGTGCCGCCTTTTTATTCGGAAAACCGTTCCGGATTTCCCGGCGCGCTGTCTTTGACCCTGCTTTCCCGGGATCTTCCGGAGCAGCCTTTGACGCAATACTATATCCGCCAGTATTCATCACCAGGAGGGATCGAGTGGCTAAAAGCGGTAATGAAACAGGGCGAACCCTACCTGGGGTTTATCCGGCAGGAACTGGAACAGAGGAACCTGCCCCCTGAGCTACTCTACCTTCCGGTGATCGAATCCCAGTACCTGGTTACGGCGGTAAGCAGATCCGGCGCAGCAGGGCTCTGGCAGTTCATGAAGAACAGCATCGCTCCTTTCGACATGAAGGTAAACGACTGGATAGACGAACGCCGGGATTTCTGGAAATCCACCCTTGGAGCCTTGAGGAAACTGGAAGAAAACTACAATTACTTCGGCGACTGGAACCTCGCCCTGGCGGCTTATAACGCCGGCCTTGGGGCGGTGAACCAGGCAGTAAAAAAATCGGGAACAAAGGATTACTGGGTTCTTTCTAAACTGAAACAGCTCAAAACAGAAACTATCCATTATGTTCCGAAATTCCTGGCTGTTTCGTATATCCTCTCCAATTCCCGGCGTTTCGGCCTTGATCCTGTCTGGATTGAAGATCCCGGATGGACTCTGGTGGCCGCGGGCCGCCAGGCGGATTTGAACATTCTGGCCGCTGAAGCCGGGGTGGACCCCGCTGCCCTGAAGGGAGCCAACCGGGAGCTGGCCTACGCTATCACGCCGCCGGGACCGGGCTATTACCTCAAAGTCAGGGCCGAAGACGCTGATAAAGTAACGGCTGTGCTGGCCAGAACGGATCTGCCTTTAGTCAACTATTACATCCATACTATACGTTCAGGGGACACCCTTCTGGCCCTGGCGCTCCATTACGGGATTTCAGTGGACCAGATACTGGAATCCAACCCCGGAACCAGGGCGCAGTACCTTAAAATCGGAGGGAAACTCATGATCCCTGCTTTCAAGGATGCCGGGCCCTATATGCGGCCCGGAGCCGGGGCGGAAAGCCCTGCGTTTACCGGCAGCCATTTGGTCAAAAAAGGGGAAACCCTCTGGTCCATAGCCCTGGCGTACAAAACCGACCCTGAGATCCTGGCAGAGGCAAACGGGATGGGCCTGAACGACATCCTCCGCGAAGGAAGGGTCCTGAAAACGCCGATAAAAGAATAGATGCATGAACCAGTTCAAATGCGGATTTCTGAAAAAAAACATCCTCAAGGCGCTGCTTCTCCTCCTGGCCTTCCCGGCATGGACCCAGCAGGGAACAGGGCCTGACGGTACAGGTACTTTCAAAATAGACATCTCAGGTTCCATCGACTGGGAAAAAGGGGAAATCAATACTGCGAACAGCCTCGACATGGCTTCAGCAGGCATACGCCTTCCGGCAGGACGCATCCAGGGGGAAGAGGTCCTGCGCGGCGAATACCCCAGGCTCCTGCGGCCTTATATCCTGTCCCTCCAGGCCGATTCTTCGGCAACAGTAGAAGATCTGCTGCAAAAAAGGGAGCTGTCCTTGCAGGAACTGGACGATGTCATCATGGAAGCCCGGAAAATCCCCCCAAGCCTGTCGGCGGATCTGGCGCGGATAACCGGACGTTACGCACTGGGCCTTGGCCGGATCAGCGCGGCTTTAACCCGCCACAGCAGGGCAGGAGATCCGCCCAGGCCCCTCATCCCCGCGGCTGCTGCGGATTACACAGGGATCGTTATCATCGCTGATACCGAACTCCCTATCCATGGCCGCGGCAGTTCGTCCCTGGCGCAGCCCTGCCTTTTCCCGAAGATCTGGGACACTGAAATGAACCTGATATATGATAAAAACATGGCCGACCCCGGCATGCTCCGTTCCGGGGAAAGAACCATGGTCCGCTACGCGCAGCGGGAAAGCATATTCCGCGCCGATCCTTCGGGCATCGACGAAAGCCTCCTGCCGCTGGTCGGCTCCAACCCTCTTCGAATTCTGGCCCGCAGGGTTTTCGGCGTTGTTCCGACAGATCCCGTTATCGACAAGGACGACGCGATGACCATTATTTCAACAGAAAACAACAGGCGGCTTCTCAGGGAAGGCCGGGTGGCGTTTATCCTTGACGGCTCGGTTCTGAAAAAATCCTATACTACCCCGTAAATCGGGGTTTCCGGGGGGTTGTATGCAGGGCGCCGTTCCTTTAACAGAACCGTTTTTTACCCTGAAATACGACCCTTCCATAGCCGCCTTCAGGCGGGAGCTTCCGGCTGACGCGGTAGATCTGGGAAACGGGCGTTTCCGCAGAGGAAAGGATGAACTGGCGCTTCCTGAAGATTCGGCTGAGGAAACGAAGATCCTCAGACAGGAAATAATCAGAGGGAAGGACATCCTTGCCCTGGTGCGGAGGGGCTATAACCGCCTGGTAAAGGCAGGGCCTTCCCTTGCGGAACGGGAAGACCGGCTCATGGAACTGGGGCTGCTGGGGGGGCTTCCGGGACTACCGCGGCGGGACAGGAGGCCCCAAAGGACGAAAGGAGAAACAGCGCGGTTTACCCGGATACAGATCCTTTTCCGTAAAGCGAAGATCCCGGAAGAACAGCAGTTCCCGCTTGAAGGGCTTCCGTGTTACAGGCTCTATGAAAACCGCATTTACGAGATCCTCCCTGAGGATTTTCTTTCCCGTTTTTTTCCACAAGAACCCGGAGGGGGACGCATGCCCCTCAGTTTACAGGATGAGGAAATTCCCGCTTTCGCCGACAATTACGCCAGGCTCATCTATGTCTTCGCCGACAGGCTGCTCTACAGCGTTCTTTCCCAGGACAGGCTTTTTGCAGATCCTGAAAGTATTTCCCTCATCCTCAGATGCGTTCCTGAAATGAAGCAGGGGGTGGGGACCACGGCGGCGGTTCCGGCGCTGAAATACGGGAAAAAACTTTACTCAGCCCTTGCGCTGTCCCGGCATTCGGACCGAAAATACCTTCCCCTCGAAGACAGGTGGATACGCCGGGAAGCGCTGGAAAAAGCCGGTATCGGGCCTTTGGGGAGATTCATCAACGGAGAAAGCCTCGGGCCTTTCAGGCTGAAACCCCTGGAGGCTTTGTCCCAAAAAGGAATGCAGGGCCTGTGGCGGAGTTTTGAATGGGACCGGGACCGCTGGCTGCGCTACGGCAGCGAAGAGGAGATCTTTTTTAGCCACCTGGAATTCCTCAGAGCCCTGGGGCTGCCCGGGGGGATCGTTGCCGGAGACCGGGAAAAGGCGGCTGCCTGCCTGGCCGCATGGCTCAGGTTTCTTGCCGAAGAGCTTAGGCGGGAAACCGGAAGGAATCAGGAAGATGAGCTATTCGCCGACCTGCCTGCCGCCAGGGTCCTGGTCCTTACGGCCCGCAGTTTTTGGGATCACCGGCTGGTAAAAGAACTGCCCCGGATGGGCTCGTTTGTCGCGCCTCCGGGGAAAAGCGGCGGAGGCCCCGGAGTGTGGGATCCCGGTTTTCTGGGCATAGGCATCGGTTTTTACGGGGATCTTCCGATGCAGCCCAGGAAGGGGAAATGGGACATTCTGGTCCTTACAGGGGCCGAAGAAGTCCTGGCGCAGGATACAGGCGTTAAGGAGGATCTTGTTAAGGAACTCAGGGCGGTTCAGACGCGGCTAAAACTGGGGGTCTTTTTCAGCTCCCCGGGAATTTCAGACAAATCCCAGGGTATCGGGTCTTTCTTTGGCATCAAAGGGAACCTCAAAGAATATGAAAAATACCTTTTCCGGGAAACAGGGGAATTCCTTTCCCTGCCGCAGCCGCACGAGTACGTCCCTTCGCCGCTTCTTAACCCCCCCCGGCCTTGGGAGAAAGCCGGAAAACCCGGCGCCGGTACGGACAGGGGGCTCCTTTTCCAGGAGAAAACAACAGTGATAGGAGGGGGCCGTTTTACCGTAGAGGCCAAATTCCAGAACCTGCAGATCCCTGAATACCGGGAGGAACAGGAACTGTTCAGCAAAGAAGGAACGCAGCGGCCTTTTACCCTGATCCCCGCAAGGCCCGGAGAGGTCCCTGATTTTGACAGCCTGAACGATGATGAAAAAGAGTATTTTCTCTGGTGGCGGTCGGAATTCCGCAAAGGCCGGCTCAGGGAAACCTGCGGCGCTTATATCCTCCTGTACTGCCGGGAGCTTATCCTGCTTATAGGCGGCGCCCCGGAAGAGGCCTTTGCGGAACTGGAGCGGCTGGGGAAAACGGCTGGGGATCTTTTCCCGGACCTGAAGCCGCGTTTTACCCGGTGGCTCCTGGACTTCGCTGTGATCCACAACTGCCCCGGAAGGATAAAACCCTCCCTTGGGGACAGGGATCTTGACACGGACCTGTACCTCCACAGGAAATACATCGAAGAAAACCACAGCCTCGAATTCGGGGATTTCGTCTCTATTATCCCTAAGAGCATTATCCGGGGCCCGTTCCGGCTGAGCCCCGAAGGCCGCGTCCTGGATAAGTCAATTGAAAACGCCCTTAACACAATTGACGGCGCCCTGCGTAAAGGGTACGGGAAAAAACTCCTCGAATTTTTTTACCCCCTGCCTCCCGGGAAAGAGACAATCGCTGCCTTCGAGGGCCTTCCAAAAACAGGCTGCTCATCGTATACAGCAGAATGGATTTCCTTTAGCCGCCACAAGCCTTTTGTGAATTTCCTCTCTTCCCTCGCCGCATGGCTGGAATACCGCTTGAAGGATGAAAAAAAATTCGGCGTTCTTGGAGCCCCGCCGCGCCTGGAACCGCTTTGGAAACACCTGGCCGGGCTGTCGGGACCCGCGGATCCCTTTCCGGAAGAGCTGGGAAGGCAGCGCGTCGAACTTGAAGCGGCCCGGATCAGCCGGCTCAGAGAGGAATCAGACGCGGTTATGGAAATGCTGCGCATCGAAAGGGAAGAAACCCCGGCGCCGGACGCCAGCCCTGCCCCTCAAAGGCGGCCTTCCTTGGAGCTCTTTCCGGAGGATCAGCCGCGAAAAACGCATACCCGGATTGCCGATTTTATCGGCGCTCTGGATAAAACCGCCATGGCTGCCCTGGATCTCATATCCCGCGGAAGTCAAAATGAACTGGACGCCCTGGCCAGGGAAAACGGAACCATGGCGGCGCTCATTATCGACAGGATAAACGAAGGCTTTCTTGAAAGCTCCGGGGATCTCCTGATTGAAAGCTCTGTAGACGAAGGCCCGGTAATTCAAGCAGAATACAGGGATGAGGTTGTATGGGCTTTAACATTCCGAAACGGATCAGCGCAGGGATAATCAATTCGCTCCAGGCAGGCGTAGTGCCCCGTGTGGGGCTGGAATATGTGGCAGTAGGAAGAAAACGGGAAATAGAAACAGTGCTCCGGGATCTGGAGCTTGTCAGCCAGGGAGCGGCGGCCTTCCGTTTTGTAACAGGCCGGTACGGAAGCGGCAAGAGCTTCTTCCTCCAGGCTATACGGAATTTCGCTATGGAAAAGGACTTTCTTGTAGCAGACGCGGATCTCTCGCCGGAAAAGCGGCTTTCGGGCTCAGGGAACCAGGGGCTTGAAACCTACCGGGAGCTTATGGAACGGCTTTCCACCAGAGTCCGCCCTGACGGAGGGGCCCTGGAATCGGCGCTGCAAAAATGGATCTCAGCAGTCAAAACGGATCTCATAAAAGAAGGGATTCCGCCTGACGCCGCCGCTTTCGATTCGCTGACAGAAACCAGGATCTTTGAAACCCTGACGGAAATGGAAGATCACGCACACGGCTATGATTTTGCCGCTGTCGTGGCGGCGTACTGCCGTTCCTATGCCAAAGGCGATGAAGAAAAAAAACGCGCAGCCCTCAGATGGCTCAGAGGCGAATACGCCACAAAAACCGAGGCCCGCTCGTTTCTCCCTGTAGGGGAAATCGTCACTGATGAAAACTGGTACGAGTACATCAGGCTCTTCGCCGCTTTCAGTTCAAAAGTCGGGTACCAGGGGTTTTTGGTGTTTATCGATGAATGCGTCAATCTCTACAAAATCACCAACAGGCAGTCCAGGGAAAACAATTACGAAAAACTTCTGGCTATGTTCAATGACGTAATGCAGGGGAAGGCTTCCAACCTGGGCCTTTACCTGGCAGGAACGCCTCAATTTATAGAAGACGAACGCCGGGGGCTTTCGAGTTACGCGGCGCTCAAAAGCCGCCTTGGGGACAACCGCTTTGTCCGGGAAGGCTACGCCGATTCAGGAAGCCCCGTGATACGCCTGGACCAGCTTACCAGGGAGGAGATCTACGTCCTCCTGGAGCGGCTCGCAGGGATACATGCCGAACATTTTGATTACCCCCCTGCTCTGGGGGAACGCGAGCTTTTGGCTTTTATGGATCTGGAATTTTCGGTTCCGGGAGCCGGGGAATTCATTACCCCAAGGGAAATAACCCGGGACTTCCTGGGCCTCCTCAACATACTCCACGATGATCCTTCCGCCAATTTCGACACCCTTATAAAGCGGGAAAATTTCGCCTCCCCTTCAGGCAGGGACGGTATGTACGCGAATTTTGAACTATAAAGGAAGGCCTGATGAGAGACAGTTACTTCTCCAGCCTGGCGCCTTTTGTGCGGGAATACATTTACGAAAAAAAGTGGCAGACCCTTAAAGACATCCAGGAAAAAGCGGCGGCTTCGATCCTGGACGGAGACAGCCACGTCCTCATCGCCGCAGGTACGGCTGCGGGTAAAACAGAAGCCTGTTTTTTCCCTGTCCTTTCCCTTCTGTGCCGGGAAGGACATGCAGCCGGAACAGGAGCGGCAGTACTCTGCATCGGCCCCTTAAAGGCCCTGATAAACGATCAGTTCGAGCGCCTCAAGCCCCTGGCGGCCCAAGGGGGCCTTTCCCTGTGGCGCTGGCACGGGGATATAGCCGAAGGCCATAAACAGCAATTCCTGGAAAACCCTTCCGGTATTTTGCAGATCACCCCGGAATCCCTGGAAGCCCTGCTTTTAAGGCGCCCTGAAAAAACAGCGGCTGTTTTCAGGAACCTCAGCTTTGTGATTATCGATGAAATTCACGCCTTCATGGGAACCGACCGGGGCTCCCAGCTTCTCTGCCTCATAGGGCGCATCTGCGAACAAGCCGCCTGCGATCCCCGGCGCATAGGCCTCTCGGCTTCCCTTGGGGATTATGACAGCGCCCTGGCCTGGATCCGCCAGGGGACGGAACGGGAGGGGGTTCTGGTAAAAGAGGAACGCTCAGGGGACAAAGGCCCCCGCCACAGGATAAGCCTGGCTGTGGATTACCGCAAAGGCCGGGAGTTTTATCCTGCTGTTTATGAACAGTGCCGGGATGTTCGGAAAAGCATCATCTTTACCAACAGCCGCCAGGAAGCGGAAGAGACGGTCAAAGCCCTGAAGGAAATCGCGCGGGAAAGGGGCGAAGAAGATCACTACCACGTCCACCACGGAAGCATATCGGCGAGCCTCAGAACCGAGGCCGAACGCCGCCTGCGAGAAAGCGAAGCCGCCCAGACCGTAGCCGCCACTGCGACGCTGGAACTGGGAATCGACATAGGAAAGCTCGACAGGATCATACAGATAGGAGCCCCTATGGGGGTATCCGCCTTTGTACAGCGCCTGGGCCGTTCAGGGCGGCGCAGCGGGATCTCCCAGATGTACTTCTGTTCCAGGGAATACGATGACAACCCGGGAACGGAGCTCAGCAGGATTCCCTGGACGCTCCTTAAAACCATCGCGGTGATCCAGCTCTACCTTGAGGAACAGTGGACCGAAAACGCCGAACCCAAACCCCTGCCTTACAGCCTCCTTTGCCACCAGACCCTGAGCGTCCTTGCCTCCCTGGGGGAACACAGCAGGCCGGAGCTTTACAGCCGGGTCCTCAGCCTGCCGCCTTTTAGGGAAATCAGCGAAGACGATTACGGGAAACTCCTTGAGGCGCTGATTTCGGGAGCTTTCCTGGAAACAACCGAAGAAGGAAACATAATCCTCGGCCTCGAAGGTGAACGGATGGTCAATCATTATTCGTTTTACTCTGTCTTTCCTGATGAAGAGGAATTCAGGGTAACTCTTGGCGGAAGGGAACTGGGAAAGGTAAATTTCATTCCCCCTGAAGGGAGCGGCATTATCCTGGGCGGCAAGAACTGGAAAGTCGAACACGTAAACCTCAGGAGCCGCAGGATCACCGTCAGCGCCGGCTCCGAAAGAGGCGCCCGTATCTGGCGCGGGGGAAGCGGCTCCCTCCACACCAAGGTGGTCAGACGCATGCGGCAGGCCCTGACTGAAGAAACAGTTTACCCCTACCTCAGCGCATCTGCTGCCGGACAGCTCGGCCTTGGACGGGAAGCAAGCCGCCTTTTTTCGCTTAGCGAAAAGCTCTTTATTCCCCGCGCCGGTTCCGTCCCGCAGGACAGCGCCGAAAGCGGCGCGGAAAACAATTCGTTTTATTTTATCCCATGGCTTGGGAGCCGCGGCATGAGGACCCTTACGCTCATTATGCAAAAAAAGGAAAACCGCCACACACTGGGCATTGTTTCCCTGGAACAGGAAAACCATTACGCCCTCAGGATCAGTTCAAAACTGGCTCTTCCGGATTTTCAGCATGAATTACAATGTATCGCAAAGAATCCTGACAATCCCGAAACCCTGCTTGAAAGCGGCCGCATCCCTTATACGGACAAATACGATTACCTGCTCCCGCAGGATCTGCTCCTGAAACAGTACGCCGCCAACATGCTGGACCCCGAAGAAACGGCAGCGCTCTTCGGGTAAAAGGCTGAGAAACTTTAGAGAGTCCGGTTATTGTAAGCTGTCGGAGATTTACCATAGTACTTCCGGTATGCCCTGCCGAAAGCCTGGTGGGAGCTATAGCCAGCTTCCCTGGCAGCATCGACAACAGAGAATGCTCATATTCCTGCTTCTGCCTTTGTAACCCAGAGCTTCGTAAGCCTCATAATACGCCCTGCTTATCCCTTCGACATTTTCGGCAATGCTGCCAGCACAGGTAATGCTGATATTGTTCTGTTCAGTCAACTTCCTGCACAAATCAGCGGTAAAACTTTCAATATCCCGCGCCAGATTTTC
>JAITEW010000342.1 GCA_031281855.1 Treponema sp. | reverse complement strand
GAGAACGGAGAACGGAGAACGGAGAACGGAGAACGGAGAACGGAGAACGGAGAACGGAGAACGGAGAACGGAGAACCGCTTTTCAAGTTTACACCTGATGCGCCGGTCTTTGCAAGGATTTTTTTCATCATAACGCTCCTTTATGAAAAATAACGGGCCGCAGGACCTGGATACAGTTTACCACAGGACAAAACAGGGCACAAGCAGCAGATCAAGGCCCCCGCGCAAAGTGCGAACTAGCTTTAGCCGTCTTCGATGACTTTCTTTTCCTGCCATTTTCCGCCTATCCAGCGGGTGAGGTAGCAGGAGCCGCGGACAATGAAGTCCCCTCCCATGGCCAGCCATACGCCGATGGGCCCCATACCGATGACAAAGGTTAAGAAATACGCGGCGCTGACGCGGACGGTCCACATGGAAATCATAGCCGCTGCCATCACGTACTTGGCGTCCCCGGCGGCCCTGAGAGCGTTAGGAAGGGCGAAGCTCATGGACCAGCCTATAGCCATGGATATGCAGTGGACGCCGAGGAAACTCTTGGCCAGTTCATGGCCTTCAGCGCTCAGGCTGAAAAGGTTGAGCAGCGGCTCCGTGAAAAGAAAGATGAAGGCGCTTATGACGAATATGGTGAGGTAGCAGAGCTTCATTATTCTGGCAGTCTGCCTCCGGGCCCCGGCGTAATCCCCGGCGCCGACGCACTGCCCTACTACCGTAAGGAGGGCTATACCGAAGGCGGTCCCGGGCATGAAGGAGAAGGAGTTAACCACCCCGGCAATGGCGTTGGCCGCCATGGCCATGGTCCCAAAGGAGGTAAAGATCCGCTGCGTCAGGAGGCGGCCTACCATGAACATGGAGCTTTCAAGCCCTGAAGGTATCCCTACATTGAGGATACTGCGCACTGTGGAACGGGTTACGCAGATCTTACGGAACCCCGCGAGGGTGATGGGCCCTCTCCTATTGAGGATGAGCAAGCCCAGAAGCACCGCTGACGCGGCAATCCGGGAAAAGAGGGTGGACAGGGCCGCGCCGGCTACCCCGATTTTGAGGACATAGATAAAAAAGGCGTTGCCCCCGATATTCATGATATTTACCAGCAGCGCGATGCGCATGGTTACCTTGCTGTTGCCTACAGCCCTGAAAAGCGCGGCGCAGGCGTTGTAGATAGCCAGCATGGGGTAAGAAAGAGCGGTGATCAAAAAGTAGACCGCCGCCGCGTCCATCACGTCTTTTTCGATTTTCCCATACAAGAGGCTGATAATAGGCCGCCGCAGCGGCAGGACGATGATCATGATACACAGGGAAACGGCGGTAACGATGTACACAAGCTGCCGGGCAGCGAAGCTGGCGTTTTGGGAATCCCTGCGGCCTATGTACTGGCTCACTACCACCGCCCCGCCTGTTGCCAGCGCGATAAAGGCAATAATAAGAAGGTTGTTGATATTGTCAACGATATTGACCCCTGAGACCGCATGCTCCCCTACGGAGCTTACCATCACGGTATCTGCGGCTCCCATAGTTACTGCCAGGATCTGTTCTATCACAAGCGGCCAAAGAAGGCGGAAAAGAGCTTTACTGTCCCATCGTTCCGCTATAGCTGATGAAGATGAATTCAATGATTATGCCTTATCAGATAATCTTTAGGATATATGTAGTTTATCATGACAAGAACAGATGGACAACACCGCGGCAGGCGCTAAAGCCGGCCCGCAAGCCCCGAAAACACGGGCCAGGTTAGTCCAAGGCTTCCCCGCCGGTCATCATGTCCACATACACCATCATTTCCTTGCGGGAAGTTACCCCCAGTTTCGCGTAGATTCGTTTGTTGTGGGTTTTGATGGTATTCATGGACAGGCACAGGGTGTAGGCGATTTCCTTGGCTGAATAGTTTTTGGCGTACAGGTTGAACACGGACCGCTCTGCTTTTGACAGGGCCGCGAGGTTTCTGAGGAACGTGTTGAACCGCTGGGTCAGGACCGCCGGGGCCTTTTCCCCTTCGCCGGCCGGGCCGTTTTGCGCCGCCAGTTCGTCCCGTTCGGCGAGAAAGGCGAAGAGATCGTCTATCTCCCGGATATGGGTCTTTTCGTAGTCCGAAACTCCCTTCTCTTTGAGGCGGTCAATGGCGTGGTACACCGGGGCAAGGCAGCGGCGGCTCAAGGGTATGGCGGCGGCAATGCTGAAGGCCAAAAGGACCGAAAGCAGCGCCAAAATGCCCCGGTTCTTCCGCATCACGTAGTTGTCGAGGTCGCTCTGGGGCATCATCACCGCAGCGGCCCAGCGCTGTCCGCCGTGGACGGCCTGGCTGGGGTAGAGTTTGACGGTCCGCCACAGACCGGCGTAGCGCGTCCCGTCCTGGCCGGTAAAGAGGGGAAGGCCGCCGCGGCTTTCCTCAGCCGAGAGGACGCCGGTCAGCCTGAACCGGGTCCCCTGGTTGGCGGCTATGAGGGACCGGGAAGCGTCGAAGCGCGGAGCGTTGCCGGCTTCCACAGGGCCGAAGAGTGAAAAAACCCGCTGGTGTACCCCGTTGTCCGGGGCGTTTTGCAGTTTGAACAGCATGCCGTTGACATCGAAACCGCAGACCCCGAGGGGGGTCCCGTCCGAAGCCCGCATAGGGACGCAGAGGCGTACCACCTCCCGGAAATCGCCTTCCGGAACCAGGGCGGGAACCCAGTAGTAAAGCCGGGAAATATCCATGCCGGCCCGGGCGAACTTCACCGTTTCGTACCAGAAGTCCCCGGGGCTTACCGTGAACTCCATGGTCCATTGGGGCCGCATAAACAGCCCCCATTCCCGGCCCAGGGACGCGGGCCCCTTGAGGTAGTGCAGCGAAGGGGAAGAACGGTTCAGGGCGTTGGGCTCTGAGTTTTGAACCGCTATCCCGGCCCGGGAATGTTCGGCTCCCGGGGCCGAGGGGTTCACCGTGGCGTCCAGCGTAACATAGACCCCGCCGGCCATGTTCTTTTCCAGCGCCGCGATAAGAGTGTCCATGAGGGACCGCAGAACCGGCTCGATAAGGCCCGGCGTCTTTTTAAGGTCCCCAGGCGCGGCGTTCAGTGATTCAAGTTCCCGCTCAATCTGTTCCGTGAGCCTTTTGGACAGCGCCGCGCCTTCAACGGAAAGGACGCCGTATCCGCCTTCAAGCTCCCCGGCGATATGGGCCAGTTCGTTCTCCAGGAAAACCCGGCTTTCCGTAAGGCCCAGGGAAAACACGCCTGCGGAAAAGAGGATAAGGGCCAAGGCCAGAAAGATAGCAGCCGCGAAAACGGCGAGAAAGGCAAAGAGGCGCAGCGAGAGGGAATACTCCCCTCTGCCGGACAAGGGGGCCTGTGCGGGAGCGGCGGTATTGCTCAAGGCCATAAACGGACAAAGGCCGAAAAAAGTTCCCCGCTTACATCTTCGGCGTCCTCGCCCGCTGCGGCGCGCCGCCGGCCTTCCCGCATGGCCTCTTTGACGGCGGTTTCGTAGGAACGGGTCATGTCGTCAATGCCGTCTATGTTCGGCGGGACGACAAAATCGTAGTCCTCATAAATCCGGGTGGCCGCTTCCATGAGCCGTTTGAGGGCGATGTTTTCAGCGGCCTCGATTTCGGCGGCCATCTTTTTCCCGAAGGCTTCGGCAGTTACCGGGAGGTAACCGGTGGAGGCGACAAAGCGCATGTTCTGATCCGGCGCGGTAAGCCACTTGAGGAACAGGGCCGCCGCTGCTTCCTTTTGGGGCGTGGATTTGGCCGCGATCACGCCTCCCCCCCGCTGGAGCGCCACCTTCGCGCCGTTTGAAAACACCGGGTAAGGCAGGATGAGGTACTCCGCCTTCTCCCTGGTATTGTCCGGGTAGGTTACGGTGTCCCCGTAAAACAGCACCCCCGCGGTGGAGCCCAGGGAACAGACGATCTCGCCGGTTCTGGCCAAATCGCTGGAATAGTTATCCGACACCGCGTAGAACCCTTCAATGGCCGGCAGCGCCGAAACCTCCCAGATCTTTTTGAACTCCCCGGCGCCGGTGTTCAGCCCGCCGCTGCCGGCAAAATCCCCGCCGAGCTGGGCCGTACCCACCAGTGCAATATTGAACCAGGAGTCGGCGGTGAAAAACGTCTTGCCGTCTCCCGGAACATCCGGGGTCAGACCGTCGGTCCACCGGTAATACTCCCGCGCCGCTGAAGCCAGGCCCTCAAAGGTGGCAAGGCTCCCGATGTCCACCCCGGAAGCTGCGGCGAAACGGTCGAAAAACACCTTGTTCACAAAAAGCGCCTCGGTACTTTTCGCCACCGGAAACACGTAGAGCCTGCCGTCCGGGAGCCGCCCTTCTTCCACGAACCGGGGCAGATAGGCCGAAAGTTCCTTTTCGGTAAAGAGCGGGTCCAGGGGGGCCAGAAGCCCGGCCTTTGCCAGCACCTGGGCCGCGGCCGGATAGACCACCGCCAGATCCGGCATCTTTGGCGCTCCGGGGTCCCCGGCGGCGATCTTCGCAAGCTGCTCGTTCAGTTCCCGCGAAGCCGAAACCAGGGTAACGCTGATGACCACCCCCTTTTCCCGGCCCAGTGAGGCGTTGAACTCGTCGATAAGATCGCTCATCGTCTCCTGGAGGACCCCGCCGTAATTGTGCCACATCGTGAGGGTTACGGGGTTCTTGGGGCTTAAACCGTCCCGGCTGCCGCATCCCGCGGCAAGGAACGCGGCGGCCAAACAGAGGACCCTGGCTGTCAATTTTCCCTTCATATTCATCATCAACCTGCCCTTTTTCACAAAATCACCCCAAAATCACCCCTGTTTCCCGCCAAAAATCACCCTTAGGGTGATTACAGACCCCCAAAACCCGGCGAAACTCTTTTTAACACCGGCAGGTACGGGATCGCGTCATTAGGATTGCCCCTTCGCCATGGGGAACTGTTTCAGTTTGAAACAGCCTCACTGGTCAATACGAACCCCGCCGGCCCGGAGGACTATGCAGTACCGCTCGTATAAAAGAACGCCGGTCGTTTTTGCTTTTTTATCCCGAAGTTATCCCGGGCGCTTCTTCTCCTGGTTTCTGAGAAGGTTCCGCGCCATTTCCAGAAGAAACTCCTGGGTATCCGGCGAGAGGCGCCCGAAAATATCGAGGAGCTCCCTTACATACGGGGAGGATCCGAACATTTCACCTGCCCCGGTCCTGAACCACTCTTCGTTCACGTTGAAGGTAGCGCAGATCAGCTTGACGTTCTTGTCCGTCAAAGGGGTTGTACCGACTTCGATCATCGAAAGGGCGGTTTGCTTGAGGCCGATAAGCCGGGCGAATTCAGTCTGGTTTAATCCGAGTTTCTTACGGATGAGTTTGAGCCGTTCGCGCATTTGCCTCCCACTAAATACCATTAATTTACTGTTAAAAAAGCATTGAGTAAATAGCTATGCGTATAAAGAGCTTGATATTATATATTAGGTGGTATATAATTATCAAAAACCAAATAATAACGAGGATAGTATGACAAGATTGGAGAAAGCAGAACAGCTTTTCCGGCGGCTGGACGCCGAAAACCTGGGTTTACTGCTCGCCCATTCCAGAACGGCCCTGGCGGCGGAAAATTCGGTCAAAAGGGCCCTGGGCTTAACCGGCCGGACAGGACAGAAAAAGGCGGTTGAGGAAACAGGGGCAAAGCCGCCTGAGGGCGGCGGGAACGGAACCGGGGAATAGACCCTGAAAAAGGAAAAACGCCGGAGTTTCCGGTTTTTTTTGCAAAGGCTTCCGGGGATCCTCCTGGACTCCGGGGGCCGATGCGTTATTCCCCTTAGGGGAGTAATTTTATCACCCATGCGCCGCATGGGCAGTTTAATTGAGGAGGTTTCTTATGAAGAAACTGGTTTTGATCATGGCGATTCTGGTAACCGCCGCCGCAGGGGCTTTCGCCTTTGATCCGATGAGCTATCCGCCACCGGTGGAGGGCAAGAATTTTTTAATCGATGTTACCATCGGTTACGCAGGGGCCTACGGGTACACCGGTTCAGGTCTGAAAATGAAAATCCCGCCACTGGGCGTCAACGTGGAATACGCCCTGCCGGTGAGCGTACCCATTTCCGTAGGCGGCCTGTTCGCCCTTTACCGGTACGGATGGGATTATGGCTATACCTGGAACTATACCTACATGTTCTTTGGCGCCAGGGGCAACTGGCACTGGAACTTTGACATCGACTGGCTGGACACCTATACCGGGCTTTTCATCGGCTACCGGTACTTCAAGGAAAGCTACGATGGCCCCAGTTATGGATGGACCGGAGTCAACTACGGCGGCCTTGCCTTTGGCGGCCAGGTGGGGGCCCATTTCTACTTCACCAAGAACATCGGCGCCATAGTTGAGGCAGGCTATCCTTTCCTTATCAGAGCAGGGCTGGCCCTCAAGTTCTAGGCAGTTTGCTGTCCCCGGGAACTCCAATAACCGAATGAGCCTCCTTCAAGTTTAAAGTTCATTCGCGTTACCTGGGGGCAGCTTTTGCTACCCAATTTATACCGGAGGTTTATGATGAACTACAGAAAACGTTTCGTAACAATAGCGGTGATCCTGGGGATCATCCTGGCCTTTACCCTGACAGGGTGCGATGATCCCACCGGCCCCGGAGACGACAACCCCTACAATAATCCCTATGGAAGTTCGGGAACCGGCTGGCCTTCAAACAGCGAACTGTCAAAATACGGTCTTAGCGGAGTGTCCGCGCCAACGGGGGCCAGTAACATTGAATGGTGGTCTTATGATGAGGACTACTACTATGGCGAATATGCCTATCCCGTGATCTCCATCACTTTCACCGCCGCATCGACTACGGCTGCTTCACTCAATAGCAATTTAACAGGCAATGGGTGGACAGGAACCTACTACGGTAATGAGAATGATTATGGCGGCTCTTATACAAAAGGAAGCGCCGTGGCTTACTTCTCCATTTCAAGCGGCAGCGGTACTTTGGTAGCCGGTATCCCCGATTGAACAGGGTAGCTGAAGGCTGCCGTTTACAACGCGCACCCGTATTCTTCGAAAGGGAGAAGGAAAGAGTATGACATTTCTATTGCTGTTGTTGTTTGCGCTTTTTCCGGCCTTGCTTCCGGCCCAGACAGCGGCGGAACTGGACGATCTTTTGGAAAGCCCGGCTGTTACTTACGCCCAGGCGGCGCGGTTTGTGCTGGCGTCTCTGGACGCTTCCGGCTCAGGCCCGGATACGGACGCTGAGGCCGCCTTTGCCGCTGCGTCGGGCCGGCGCTGGCTTCCCGCAAAGGCGGCGCCGGATAAGCCGGTACGTCTGGGGGAACTCTCTTTCCTTATGACGCGGGCTTTCAACATAAGGGGCGGTTTTATGTACGCCCTGCTGCCGGGCCCCCGTTACGCATTCAGAGCCATGGTCAGCCGTTCCCTTATCCAGGGGGCCGCGGATCCGGCTATGACGGTGTCCGGGGAACGGTTCCTGCATATTCTGGGCAACGCGCTTGCCTATACAGGAGGGGAATGATGAAACTTTTGTCCGGCGTCCTGGCTTTGTTCTTCGCCTTGTTCTTTGCGCCGGGCCCCGCCTTTTCCCTGGACTTCGGCCTTCTGGGGGAACAAAAAATCGAGGCTGAAAAGGGGAGCTTTTCATATAGCCCTGTCTTTACCCCCTGGTTTTCGTGGGACAGCGGCAGGGGGCTTTCCCTTTATTTGTCCGGCGCCCTTTCGCTTACATACCGCCGTTATGACAACGGCGCCGGGAGCGGCGGCGGACGGAGCGGCGGCTGGGAAAAGCCCGTCATTCTGCCTGAGCTTTCCCGCTTCGCCGCGCGGTACCGGCCCAATCAACACGTCCTTGTCGAGGCCGGCCGTTCAGCCTATACCGATACCCTGGGCTTTGCGGCGTCCGGTCTTTTTGACGGCCTCCATGCGGAAGCGGATTTTTCCTTCGGCAGGATTAGCGCAGGGGCGTATTATACGGGGTTCATCTATTGGAACGGTCCGGGCGCGTATTTCGCGTCCAGCCGGGTTCTGGCCGCCCTCCGCTGGGAAGCGCCTTTGCTGGAATTCCATACACTTTCGGTGGAAGCCCTCGCGCAGTTTGATCTTAACGACAGCGGCGGCTTTCAGCCTGATGAAGCCCGCCTTCACAGCCAGTACGGCGAAATCCAGGCAGCCCTGTTCCCCGCTGGCCGGCTGGGCCTGAACATAGGCGCTCTGGTTGAAACTATGGAAAACGGCGCCGGTGAATTCGCCGCAGCCCTCGGGGGCCTCGTCAGGCTTAAAGCGGAGCTTCCTGGTTCCCTCAACGACAGCCTGACAACAGCCGTGAAATTCACTTCCGGTAACTGGAACGATACGTTTGCAGCCTTTAAGCCCATCATCTCCGCCGCCCAGGGCGCGGTTTTTACCGGACCCCTTTCAGGCCTGGCTGTCGTCTCCGTGGACTACGCGGCGCGGTTCGGCCGTACCCTGTTTCTGGAAAACGCCCTGCGTTACTTTGCCCGCACCTGGGACGATCCCGCGGCGCCGGGGGCCTTGTACGGCGGCGAACTCTGGGGGTCCCTTGCGTGGCAGCCCCTGGACGACCTGCGGCTTTCCCTGGGAGGCGGCGCGTTTTTCCCCGGTTTAGGGAATATTGAGTCTTCAAGCGATCCTGATGGTAAGCCGTTATGGAAACT
>JAITEW010000336.1 GCA_031281855.1 Treponema sp. | reverse complement strand
CTGAACGAGGAGATCCGCAAGGGCCTTAAAGCCTTTTATGGGGTTCTCAAAACCGCCGACCCCTGGCTCCGGTTTGTCCTTTTAACCGGAGTAACGAAGTTTTCGCAAGTCAGCGTATTCAGCGACCTCAACCAGCTCCGGGACATCAGCCTGGACCGGAATTACGCGGGTCTTTGCGGTATTACCGCACCGGAACTTACCGCTGTGTTTGAGCCCGAACTCCGGGTCCTGGCACAGGATAACGGTATGAGTTACGAAGAGGTCCTTGCGGAGACCCAGAAGCGCTATAACGGCTACCACTTTGCCCGGGACAGCGAGGGGATTTTTAACCCTTTTAGCATATTGAACACCCTGGCGAGCCGGGACTTCCGGTACTACTGGTTCCAGACCGGGACGCCTACTTTCCTGATCAAGCTGCTGCAACAGGCCGATTTTGACATCCGCCGTTTTGCCGGGGGAATAAGCGTTGACCCGGCATCGATCTACGACTACCGCATCCAGGGCGGGAATCCCATACCCATCCTGTACCAGAGCGGGTACCTGACCATCACCGGTTATGATGCGGAAACGAAACTATTCCGGCTGGGCTTCCCTAATGAGGAAGTGGAATACGGGTTTCTGAACGCCTTGCTGCCCTATTACGGTCCCGGGCCTGCGGAACAGGGGTTTTTCATCGGGGAATTTTTTGCGGATCTGCGCGCCGGGGATACGGACGGGTTTATGACGCGCCTGAAGGCGTTTTTTTCGAGCATACCGTATGAATTGAACGATAAAACGGAGCGGTATTACCAGACGGTGTTTTACCTGGTGTTCCGGCTTCTGGGGCAGTACGCTGGCGCTGAAGTACGCGGCGCTGTGGGGCGGGCGGACGCGGTGGTAACAACGAAGGACACGGTGTATGTGTTCGAGTTCAAGCTGGCCGGCAGGGGGACTGCGGAGGAAGCGCTGAGACAAATAGATGAAAAGGGCTATCTTATCCCCTGGACTGCCGGCGGGAAGAAGCTGGTCAAAGTAGGCGCGGTGTTCGACCCGGCAGCGCGGACCCTGGGGGAATGGAAGGCTGAGGCGCCAGGCGCCTGACCGGTCTTTGAAAAATTTTGAAAAATGCCTTAAGTTAAATTCCAGTATGCCGATAAATGAAGCGGACGTCTGTAAGTGGGCCTTACCCCAAAGGGGGGCAGGGTCCGGGCGGCTTATTTTTGGCATTACGGAGGCGACATCGTGGCCTATAATAACGCATTATCCGCTTACCGGGAAACCAGGATTAAGACCGCAAGTCAGGGGCAGCTCATCATCATGCTCTATGATAAAGCGGTGCAGTATCTGGACCAGGGGCTTGAACTCCTGGAAATGAACTCAAATGGGAAAAAGAACCCCGGAAACATTGAAAAAATCAACAAAACGATACTGAAAACCCAGGAAATCATCACCGAATTGACAGTTTCTCTGGATTTTGATCAAGGAGGGGAAATCGCCAAGAACCTTTTTTCCCTTTACACCTGGTTTAACCAGCAGCTTCTGGAAGCGAATATCAAACAGGACCCCTACAGGGTCAAGGTAGTCCGCAATTTATTGAGCGAACTCCGGGAGGCCTGGAACGAAATTGCGGCGAAAACTCCCGAAACCGCAGGAAAAGCTGTAGGCGGTATCAATATTGCCGGATAAGGGGTAAGTATGGCAGCGGCAAAACAACTCTCCCAAAAGGAAGTGAGTCAGCGGGTAGCGGTCCTCAAACGTTTTAAGGAATTGCTAAAAGCCCAAAGGGACCGTTTTCAGGCATATATGGATGCTTTGGACAAATCCAGGGATGTCATTGAGCAGGGTACTGCGGAAGATCTCCTCCGTCATGTGGAACTGGAAGAGAAAATTGTCACCGATATTCATTCCATCCAGAAGGTCATCGATCCCCTTGAGGAGATGTACCGTTCTACAGGGCCCCAAGTTCCCGAAAGCGGCAAGGATGAGGTTCCCAGCCTGAAATCCGCCCTTGAGGGGCTTAAAAACGAGGCTCTGGCCCGGGCGCAGCGGAACAAGGATCTCCTCTCCAAGCGTATGACCGAACTCAGGAACGAGATAAAAAGCCTGAGATCGAACCCCTATACCCGTAAGCAGCCGGGTTTTTCCGGCGCTGCCACAGCGAACAGGGTGGATTTGCGGGGATAACCAGGCTTACGCTAACAGAGCCGCCAGTTTCGCCTCTTCTCCGGGCGATATCAATCCCGGAAGGATGAGGGGTTCCCAAGGCGACGGCGGGAGCAGGAATCCCGCTTCCAAAAAACGCCGCCATAACCCAACCCAGTTATCATCACTAACGACGCCTGAATCACGGGTCAGGTAGATACCCCGGCGGCGCCAGGGGCAGCCTTGGGCCGACAGGGCTTTGTTGATTCCCGGATACCGCCTGCTGCCCCGGTCAGGCGCTGCGGCGATAAGCTCAAACACAGAGCGGGCAGAAGCGGCGAGCAGAACCGGAGAAACAAGATCCCCGGGAAGAAAGAGATTCTCAAGATCCGGATGTATTGCCAAAACCTGGGGAGCCAGGGGCCAGGGGAGAACCGGAATCATAACCCG
>JAITEW010000282.1 GCA_031281855.1 Treponema sp. | reverse complement strand
CTTTTCGGGGGCCTTGCCGCCTGCGCCGCGGCGTTTATACTCAGCTTCACGGGAGGAAACGCGTGAAAAAGCTTGCCGCCCTGCGGGGCGCGGTTCGGGCGGAAAACAGCGAAAAAGACATAGCCGAACAGGTTGTCCGTTTATACGACGGGCTTCTCCGGTCCAACAACCTTGCAGAAGAAGACATTGTCTCCGTTATTTTTTCCGTAACCGACGACATTGACGCCCTTAACCCCGCGGCCGCCCTGCGGAGCGCCGGCAGGGCGAAACAGTCCGCCCTGATGGTGTTCCAGGAAGGCCGCTTTTCAGGCGGTCTTCCCGGAACCGTCCGGATGCTGATTCACTGCGGCCTGGAAGGGGATCCCCGCCATCTCTACATGAACGGGGCGGAGGTCCTGCGGCCGGACAGGGCATGATACCCTGTAGTAGCTCAAAGCGGGGTTTTATAGTATACTGATTATACAACATGAACATCGATCTAATCGCTTTTGATCTTGACGGCACAACATTAAACAGCAAAAAAGAAATCAGCGCCGCAAACCGGAACGCCCTGCAGAATGCGTACAAGACGGGAATAAAGCTCGTGCCCTGTACGGGACGTTCTCTGTCTTTTCTTTCGGATGCCCTCATCGCCCTTCTTAACGAACTGGGCTTTGGCGCATTTCCATACATTATTACCGATAACGGCGCCCAGGTTTACGCCCTGCCCGCCCGGCAGCTGCTTATGACCAAAAATATCAGTGAGCAAACTTCGCTTGCCGTCCTGGCGGAAAGCAGAAAGTACGCGGCGATAATCCACTGCAGTTTCGGAGCGCAGGGCGGGATGGATAACAAAGGCCGCGCCTGGGAAAACGAAACAGGCAGGGAGATGATAGCGTCTTACAGCGAAAAATGGTACGGCCCGATTGTTGATTTGGAACCGTTAATACGCTGGAACTGCGGCGTGGTAAAGTTTTCCGTTGTTTTCCATGACAGGGCGGAATTTCAGGAGGCGGTGGATAAATTTTCCGCCTGGCCCGAAGTGGAGCTGGCCTCCGGCGATGTAAAAAGCCTTGAAATCATGGCCAGGGGAATTCACAAAGGCGAGACGCTGCGTTTTGTTTCGGAACATTCCGGCATACCGATGAATCGGATCATGGCTATAGGCGATAACTACAACGACATGGAGATGATACGCAACGCGGGCTGGGGAGTCGCCATGGGAAACGCTGTTTCTGAATTAAAAGAAACGGCCGACTGGATAACCCTGACAAACGACGAAGACGGCCTTGCCATAGCCGTCGAAAAAATGCTTTCAGAGACTAAAACCGGTAATTAAGATACCCTTTCGGTATTTACACGGATGGCGGCGCATTTAGACTTTACCCCGTTTGGTAGGCACCGTTCACCATGGCCGCATACTGGTCTGTTTACCGTGTTCGGCGTTTCCAGCGAATGTAGACCTGGCGGCCCGTGCCGCTTGCCTGGGGCCGTTCCTCGGTTTCAAACTGGGGAATGGCCCGAAACAGATCGGCGAGTTTGCGGAAACCGTAATTGCGGGAATCAAACTCGCTGGAACGGAGCGTGATTTTCTGCCCTACCCCGCCCAGGTAAGCCCAGCCGGAATCGTCGGCAAGGTCGTCTACCGTATCCCGGAGCAGATTGAGCAGGCGTTTGTCAATCTTGAAGTCTTTTCTGGCCTCCTTTGCGGCGGGTTTGTCCTCGTCATCCTGGCTGTCCTTGAGGATCTCCGTATAAATGAATTTGTCGCAGACCGATACAAAGGCCCTGGGGGTCTTTTTTTCACCGAAACCGTAGACCTTGCGGCCGCTTTCACGCAGCCGCTGGGCAAGGCGGGTAAAATCAGAATCGCTGGAAACAATGCAGAAACCGTCAAGCTTTTCGCCGTATAGCAGATCCATCGCGTCAATGATCATCGCCGAGTCGGTGGCGTTCTTTCCCGTTGTATACGAAAACTGCTGGATCGGCTGAATCGCGTATTCCAGCAGTTTGTCTTTCCACGAGCGGAGGTTCGTGCTGGTCCAGTCGCCGTAGATGCGTTTTACGCTGGCGACGCCGTATTTGGCGACCTCCGCCAAAAGACCTTCAATAATGATCGCCTGGGTATTGTCGGCGTCAATAAGAACCGCCAGTTTGTCCTGGCTGGTTTCTTCCGATTGAAGCTGAAAAGGCAATAATGGCATAGCTACTCCTTTTGGGACCGGTTTTCCCGGCTATTCCCCGAAGATTGATTGTTTAATCCGCCTGAGAACGCTGATCTTCCCAAGGGGTATTCTGACCGGTTCGGCCCGGCCGCTTCTGGGCCTCAGCACCAGTATGGTTTCGCCGCCTTTTTTTTCCAGAGTCTCAGGCGTTCCCAGTACCGTCTCCTGGTTCCCGCCGGAAGGCCAGACGGCTTCAAGAAGCGCTCCCTGGGCAATGGCCTGTTTGGCGATCGCCGTTTTTCCGGCGTAATCCAGCGACCGGGCCTCAAGTTTTTCATAGCGGATTGAAACGTCCTGAAGCTGGGATTCGCTTACGACAAGCCGCCTTTCAATCCGGGACAGAAGCTCCGAGCGCTCTTCCCTGCCGTAGCGTTTCCCGTCCGATTCAAG
>JAITEW010000279.1 GCA_031281855.1 Treponema sp. | reverse complement strand
GGTTGAAAGAGTTCTCACTCCCTTGTCCGCATGGTGCTTGTGTACAGCCTTTTCAAAATCGGATCTGCTCAGGTGTCTTAACAAACCGGCCAATACTGTGGTATACTTGGTCATAACTTGTATCTCCTTATGGTATAAAGATTTGTCGTAATTTCCTTATACTATTTTAAGGGCAAAGATACAAGTTTTTTATTTTTTATCCTATTTTAACCGGACAGCAGTTACTGAGATAGTTGTTTCCTAACAGTAACTACAACTCCCTGGTATCCAGCAGGATCGTAACGGGGCCGTCATTGACGCTGGCTACTTCCATGCTGGTCCGGAAAATACCGGCTTCGCATACAAGCCCTTGTTCCCGGATTTTTTGCATGAAATAACGGTACAGGGTTTCCGCCTCATCGGGGTCTGCTGCGGCGCCGAAGTAAGGCCTGCGGCCTTTGCGGGCGTCGGCCAAAAGGGTGAACTGGGAAACAGCCAGAACACCCACTGCTCCCCTGTCAGGCTCGACGGAAACCTCCGCGCCGTTCAACACGGCGCTTAGTTCCTTGACCGAATGGTTCATTTTCCCTTCAGTATCTTCAAAGATACGGAGATTGGCTATTTTGTCCGACATCCAGTCGGCGTCCTTTGCGGTGTCCCCTGCGGCAACACCTAAGTAAACCAAAAGACCCCTGGCTATGCGCCCTGCGGTCTTGCCGTCTACCGTTACCGAGGCGTTTTTAACCCGCTGAACCACGGCTTTCATTGCTGGGCCTGCTGTTCCAAAAGACCCGCCTGGTTCAGGGCTATACCCTGGATGCGGATTTCCGGGCCCCGTTCCCCGGAAACAGGGATGACCCGGCCCAGGATTTCCACAGGCCGTTCGGGGTTTACCGGAATAGCGAAATCAAAATCAACCCTGACAATGCCTTCTACGGTACGGCGTGTATCGTACCCTACCAGAAAATCAAAAGAAGTATGTATCTGCTGAACTTCGATATTACTGGCGATTCCGCGCCAGACGATATGGCAATCCCGGTAAAGGCCCGGTTCCTGTATCACTTCGGCGTAACTGAAACGATCCTTAAGGGTATCGAACCCCGGAGGCTCCATGTAAGAAAGGAGAAGCCGGGATTTGTTTTTTACCGGCTCTGGGGCGTTGGATTCCAAAATACGGTTCAGGCTGACCCTGGCGGCTTCGTCGCGGTACGAGGCAAAGAGGCGGCGGGCTTCGTTGTAATTATCCAGGACCTGGTTCCTGGTGAGCACATACCGGTAGCTGCCGTCTATCTGCATCGGGGCGTCCTGGTCCTCCCTGGCCAGGGCCAGATCAGTGATTCCCGGCCGCCTTGCAGCTCCGGGAACAGGCAGGATTCCGGCCCTACCCAGGATCAGGCCGGAAATGAGCAGAACCGCAGCGCCGCCGGTAACAGCCGCAGCAAGGCGCCCGGGCTGCCGGGGCAGTTTGGGCAGAGGCGGAAACAGGGTATGGAGTCTGCCCGATTCTATCCAGGCGGACATATTTTCAGGCCCCGGATATTTGCGTATCACTTTAAGGGCCCTCCGGGCGATGCGGTTTTTTTCATCCTGCTCCTGGACTTCCAGGTAGAGATCCACCGCCCGGTCGGTATCGCCGTGGTTAAGATAAAGGGCAGCCAGCCCCAGGAGGGTGGAAATATCGGTTAACCTGATTTCCCTGGCAAGCCTGAGGTACGTCAGGGCCATGCCGAAGACCTTGGAATGGAGGTACGAGAGGCCCAACAAATAGTAATACGTAAAAGAGCCGTAGTACCGGTTTACCTCAGGCTCCAGGGTTTTGATAGCCCCGTCGTAATTGCCCCGGTGCGCAAGGCGGTTCGCTTTGAGAAGGGGATCGCTCTTCATGTTACTGCTGCGAAGGGGGCGAAAACCCGTATTTGTCCATAAGGCGCCGCAGGGTCTGTTCCATAGAGACGAGCTCTTCCTCAGAAGCGCCGCCTGAGGCAAGATAATTGTCTATCCTGGCGATAAGCTGGCGGATCAGCGCCAGATCCTGCTGGCGTTCATCCCCCCGGGCTGCGTCTGAAGGGCCGGCTGCCGTAACCTGCGGGAACGTAAGCCCCCTCCAGGCGGCGAGGGTAACCGTAAAGGAACGGCGTTCCCTCCTGGCGAGGAGCCGGGGTTCAAAATAGTAGCACACCGCGGAATCCCCTACCGAATAAGGAGGGGCGTTAAAATTCCTTCCTGCCGCGTAAGGAGCTTTCCAGGGCACGTCGTTAAGGCGTTTCCAGTTGGCAAAGTGTACGCTGTCAGGCCCGTCTCCTGCGGAACTGGAAATACTGCCCATAAGGAAAAGCCCGCTGGCGCCCGAAAACCACCAGGCTTCCTGGCTTCCCTTTTCAATAAGGGTTTCCGACCCTATGGACCTGCGGGATGTTGCAAAAGGAGGCTCCCTGCCGCCTTCGCCCAGGCTGGTATCCAAAAGGAGCCTTGCCCCCAGAGCCGACGGGTCTCCCCGGTTCTCCAGGGTGATGGTAAGGGAAACGCCGTTGATATCCTGGGACCCTTCGGTTTTTATAAAGGTAAATTCTTCGGTTACCAGGAGAAAGGGGGATTCAAAAATCAGGGAAGGGCGATCCGGGTCCGTTCCAAGCCGGATTCTAAAGGTTGAAGTGTCCCCCAACTTGTAGGACCGGTCGTTCACCATAACCGAAAGAAAACTGGTACGGGGGTCCTGATCCGTAAAAAGCGGTTCGTAACCTGTCCGGGAATCGGCGCTTGAAACATAGAGGGAAAAACGGCCGCTGCCTTCCATAAGCGCCAGTTTTACGGAACCTGCCGGGTATTCAGCGGCGTTAAGGGCAGGCAGGAAGAAGCCCAGAAACAGGGCGAAAAAGCGGAAACGGATCATCTTCCGGACTCCGGGACTGCCGAAACACCGTTATTAAGAAGCGCGTCCCTGAGTTCCAGGGCCGAGGACCGCAGGGAATTGAGGCGCGGAACAGGATCGGGGCTGTTTCTGCCGGACCCCGATGACAGTCCGCCCAGGGCCTCGTGGAGTTCGCTTTCCAGCTTCCGTATCCGTTCATCAGCAACCGCAAGCTGCTGGCGGTACTGGGCGTTTTCATTTTCCAGATCCGAAAGCCTCGTGTCCTTGAGCATATCGGCAATACGTTTCTGGTACGCTATAAGGGCCTGATCGTATGAGTGTTCCCGGCGCTGGTATTCTTCCATCGTTTTAAGGGATTCCTCGTGGCTCCATTTAAGGAGCGCCAGGAGTTCGGCTTCCACTTTTTTCTGGTTAATTAACGCAATACGGTAAACCGACGCTTCGTATTTGGGGCTATGGGGATATTTATCGGTAATAAGGAGGAAAACCTCGTTTGCCTTGTCCAGGAGCCCCATGGAATAGAGAGATTCGCCGGTCCAGTAAAGGGCGGCGGCTTTTTTGGAGGCGTTTTGCGGGCTCAGGCTTCCGTCCGCATTGGCGGGAACCGAATCGGCGTAGGTTTTCAGGAGCACCACAGCTTCATCGTAACGGCCTAAATGATAGAGGACCCTGCCTTTGTGGTAAGCCAGTTCCTGAATCCTGCGGTTCCCGGGATCTGTCTGCTCAAGGATTTCCATATCCTCCAGGGCGGCTTCGTATTCGCCCGCGAAAAGCTCCGCAAGGCCGATCCAGTAAAGGGCCTCTGCCCGCTGGGTTGCTGAAGACGCGTCGGCCTGCACCCGCCTGAGAGAACTTACCGCTTCCAGCCACCTGCCCTGGCTGTAGAGGTTGATCCCCTCCTGGAGCCGGGCCAGGATCGATTGTGAATGGACGCTCCCTGCAACCAGCGCCAGCATCAGGGCGAAAACCGCATGTTTGCAACGAACCATTAAAAACCGCTCCTTTCCTTTTATTTTCGGCCCCCAGGCGTCAGCCCTTAAGAAGGGCGACAAGGGCTTTCTTGTCCTGGGCCTTGAAAAAAGCCTCTCCTGCTACCATGACATCCACCCCTGCTTCCCGGACTTTGGCCGCTGTGGAAGGGTTGACCCCGCCGTCAACGGAAATCAGGAACGACAGGCCCAGTTCCTCCCGGATTCTGACCAGCTTTTTCACCTTTTCAAGACATTCCCCGATAAGGGCCTGCCCTCCGAACCCGGGATTCACGGTCATAACCAGCACGAGGTCGAGAACCGGGAGCACTTCTTCGATAGCCGAAACCGGCGTTGAAGGCACGATGCTGATTCCCGGCTTTTTCCCCAGATCCCGGACAGCCTGCAGGAGGCGGTGTATATGGACAGCCGCTTCGGCGTGGAAGGTAATGTAGTCCGCCCCTGCTTGGGCAAAAGGGCCGAAAAGGTCCCCGGGGTTGCTTACCATCAGGTGGACGTCGAAAACCGAACGGCTGTGGGGGCGCAGATCCTTCACCATTTTGGGGCCGAAGGTTAGATTAGGGACAAAATGGCCGTCCATAACATCCAGATGGGTCCACTCCGCACCGGAAGCATCAATTTCCGCAGCCGCGGCGTCGAGACGGGAGAAGTCCGCAGCCAAAACAGAAGGCGCGACAAAAGGCTTCTTCATACTTTTAATGATAATCCTAAGAACCTCTCCTGTACAGTAGGCCCCTGCGGCGGGCTATTGCAAAAGGCCCTGAATATGCTATTATGTAAAAGATATATTGTTTACCAGATTGTAAGAAACTATTCAAGTCATGAATGGAGAAACATCGGATAAAAGTGCAGAAAGCGGATCTGCAACGGAGGGGTTGATTCAGAAAGCCTATAAAAGCCTTAAGGATTCTGAGGCCGCCCAGGCCTTCCAGTATCTGCAGGATGCGCTGAAAAAAAATTATGAGCATCCCGAAGTGCTGTATGCCCTGAAATGCCTAACATGGTGGCGTGAACGGATAAAGCGTCTGGAGGATTTCCACAGCCCTTATGAGAAAGGCGGGTTTATCCTTTCCCAGTGGAAGCCTTTTTACGCCTTTGCCGGGAGTATCAGGGAAGCCCCTTTCGATTCCTGCCTGTACGCTCTGCGGCGCTATGTGTTTTCCCTGGCCCTTGCGTCGTTTGGGGATGTGTTGGGGGACGGGACGAACAAACAGGACCCTGAAGTGCTGCTCCAGGTCGGCCGCTGCCACAAGGGCGTAGGCAACTACGAAGAGGCGGTCAAATACATGGAACAGGCGGTCAGCATCAGGGAGGAAGACGGCGCCGCTCTTTCGGAACTTGCGGATGTTAAGGCCCTCCTTGGGGACATCAGGGCGGCAAAGGTGCTGTTCAGGGAAGCCTTTTTTCTGGATCCCCAGAACATCGATCTTCTGTCCCTGGAATCGGAGATGATATCCCGGCTCAGGCAGAAGGTGGCGGAACTGGGGTACGAAGGGCCGGAACTTGTGGAGTGGATCCCTGTTTACGGCAGCATCTGGGGGGTCTTTTCTATCAGGCGGGAGCTGAAACCGGTGGAGCTGGGGAAACTAAAGCAGTCTATCCTCTCTCTGGAAAACGATCTCCGCAGCGGGCAGGACCCAGGGCTTTTGAAACCCCGGTTGTTAAACCGGTATTTCAGGCTTATCGACTATTATGAGAATGTCCGGAATAATTCGGATATGGTGGAAGAAACCATGCTGAAGATACAATTTATCGATCCGGTCATATATAAACAGTATCGAAACTAACAGGAGTACGAGATGTCTGAAGTTGAGGCAGTAGGTTCGGCAGTCGGGTCCAAGGACCTGACTGGTCTCAGTAAGAATGTCCAGGAAATGCTGAACGAGGAAAAATGGACCCGCGCCGCTTTGAGCAATTATTCAACAAGCCAGTTCAAGGAGCTCGACGGGATCTTAAAAGAAGCCCGCGCCAACCGGGTGGAAGATGAACTCAAGAATCTCTGCGACGATCACCTGGTCCACACGAAAAACAGCATCATCGCCCTCTACCTGTCAGGGATGATCGCCCTTTCGCGGCAGCTCATTGACGATTCGGCCATGATCAACCTGGTTACCATATTTGTGGACAACCACAAATGGACTATTGTCAAATACCTCTGCGAAGGGATTCTCGATTTCGGGGAATCCAAATTCGCCCTTCGTACCATGGCGGAATGTTATAAAAACGAAAATGACGAAGAATCGGTTTACAAGATCTGGGAGCGCCTGGTCAAGGTAGATTACGAAGAGGCAGATCTGGCCAAGTCCCTGGCCGAACATTTCGAAAAGCTCGGGGACATGGAAAACGCCGTGGACTACTATAAAAAGGCCCTCCACAGGTACATCGCCAAACAGCTTTTCAGCAATATCAAGGAAATCTGGGAAAAACTCCTCCAGTACTGCCCTGACGACATCGACTTTTTCCTCCATGT
>JAITEW010000246.1 GCA_031281855.1 Treponema sp. | reverse complement strand
ATGAAATGTTTTTGGCCTTTTCAAACAGTACAATCTTATCCGATATTTGGATTAAGCTGCTTTTTTGAGCATGAACAAGAAAAACCAAATACTTGTTAATAATAGTGTCAAAATCATTCAATATTTTTTCGTCAACAAATTTCATACTGTACCCCCATTCGCTTTTTATACTATAAAGCCCCTCGGGGGCCTCTGTTAAGAGTTGTACATCATTGTGTATAAAATATCATACGCACACTTAACAGCAGCCTTTGCCGCGGCGGATAGTTGATTTTTTCCGGAAATTCCGCTAGTTTTCATTCAAACTATGGCTTTAACCCTTTTTAACACACTAGGGCGGGCTTTGCAGCCTCTGGAACCTCTCGAGAGCGGTAAAATCGGCTTTTACGGCTGCGGACCTACGGTGTACAATTACGCCCATATCGGGAATCTCAGGGCCTATGTGACCCATGACGTGCTGGTCAGAACCCTGCGCCGCCTGGGTTTCGGTGTTACCCATGTGATGAACATCACCGATGTGGGCCATTTGAGCGGCGACAACGACCAGGGGGACGACAAGATGGTCAAATCCGCGGAGGAACGGGGCAAAACGGTCCTGGAAATCGCGGATTTTTATACCCAGGCTTTTTTCAGGGATACTGAACGGCTTAATATCATCCGCCCTACGGTGGTCTGCAAAGCCACGGAGCACATACAGGACATGATAGGCCTTATCAGGCGCATCGAAGAGCGGGGGTTCACGTATTTCGCAGGCGGAAATCTCTATTTTGATATAGCCCGTTTCCCTGCTTACCGGGAGCTGGCCTTGCTCCGTATGGATGACCAGAAAGCCGGGGCCCGGACAGGGGTGGACGAAAACAAACGGAACCCCGGGGATTTTGTGCTCTGGTTTACTAAGAGCAAGTTTGAAAACCAGGCCCTGGTTTGGGACAGCCCCTGGGGAAAAGGGTATCCTGGCTGGCATATCGAGTGTTCCGCAATGAGCATCAAGTACCTTGGGGAACAGTTCGACATCCACGCCGGGGGCATAGACCACATCCCTATTCATCATACCAATGAAATCGCCCAGAGCGAGGCCGCCACAGGGAAGCACCCCTGGGTAAAGTACTGGATTCACAACGAATTCCTGGTCCTGGACCGCGGGAAGATGTCCAAATCCTCAGGGAAGTTCCTGACCCTCCAGTCCCTTGCGGACTCAGGTTACGAGCCCCTGGATTACCGTTATTTCCTTTTAGGCGGCCATTACCGGAGCCAGCTTCAGTTTTCCTACCCCGCCCTTGAAGGCGCGAAGAACGCGCGGAAATCCCTGGGCGACAGGATCCGGGCTCTGGCGTCCCAGGCAGGCTCTCCGGCAGGAAACGCATCCGCAGCGGGTAGCGGCGCGGCGCCGTACCTGGCGGCTTTTGACAAAGCCCTTGAGGACGATCTTTCCACTCCCAGGGCCTTAGCGGAGCTCTGGGGCCTTCTTCGGGACCAGGAAGTGAAGCCCCAGGACGCCCTGGCGGCCGCATTTGACATGGACCGGGTTCTGGGGCTGGGCCTGGAAGCCGAAGCGGCGCGGCATCCGCAAAACGACGGGGACCCTGCTTTGGCCGCCGAGATCGAGGGCCTCATCGCCAGGCGGGCTGAAGCGAAAAAAGCGAAAAATTACAAGCTTGCAGATGAAATCCGCGACTCCCTGAAAGAACGGGGCATAGTTCTTGAGGACTCCCAAGGAGGGACAAACTGGCGGCGTATATAAGGCGCCTTTTTCCGGGCAGGTTTTATACAGATCTGTATAAGATTGTAACGATCAAGGAATGTAGTTGTTATTATGACTAAAGAGGACTTGACTGGGCATCCGGAAGGGCAAGGCGGACAAGAGGCTGAATTCCGTAGACTCTATGATACGGTTTTCCCTATCCTGTTCAGAGTAGCGTACCGGATCGCCGGCAGCGGGGAAGCTGCCGAGGATCTTTGCCAGGAAGCCTTTTTCCGCCTTTATGAAAAAAACATGGTGTTTCCCAGCCCCGATGAGGCCAAGTACTGGCTTATACGGGTGGTCAAAAACGCCGCCTTGAATTATGCTAAGAGGAAGGTTCGGGAGAGAAAGGCCTACCAAAAGGCGTTTCGGGAGGATGCCAGGGTAGCAGAAACCGGCGAGCAGCAGCTTCTTAAAAAAGAGTCCCAGGATGAAATCCTGAAAGCCCTGGAACGGCTGCCGGAAAACCTGCGTATCGTATTGATATTGAAAGAATATGGTGAACTTAATTATAAAGAGATCGGACGGGCGCTGGGTATCAGCGAGGGGAACGTTAAAGTACGGGTATTCCGGGCCCGGGAGCGATTGGCCGGGTTATTAGCGGAGGATAGTTCGCATGTGTCCTGATGGTCAAATTGTATCCTTGTATATCGACAGAGAGCTCCCTTCACCCTGGAAGGAAAAGATGGAAGCTCATCTGGAATCCTGCGGAGCCTGCCGGCTCAGGCTTGAACAATACAGGAGACTCCGTTCGGCTCTGACCGAAGTGCCCGGGGAGGATCTTGAAAGCGCCAAAAGCCGGGTATGGTCCGCACTGGCAGCCGGGAAAGGCGGAACAAAGCCTGCCGGGATCACCGTGTCTCCGGTAACGAAAAAAAACCTGAAAAGCATCTGGACCCGGACCGTTTCCCTGCCCCTGCCTGCCGCGGCAGCCGCTGCGGCGGTGTTCGTGATTATCGCGTTTTTCGCGGTTCTGGGGGTAAGACCCTCTGTGCCGGCGCGAATTCAGGACGCCGCAGTGGCGGGTATAGGCACGGATCTTCAGGGCATAGCCCCGGTTTCGGATATTACCGGCGTG
Source organism: Treponema sp. (assembly GCA_031281855.1). GTDB lineage: Bacteria > Spirochaetota > Spirochaetia > Treponematales > Breznakiellaceae > JAITEW01. Next base: position 2,556 of record JAITEW010000246.1, on the reverse strand, counting down.
CTGCAGTACCTTTCCAGCCAGGATAGCGCGGATTATGTGATCATCAAGCTCCCGGAAAGCCGGAATTTTTCCAGTTCCGGGGAACCCGCGCTGCTCAAAGCGGCGGATTATACAAGGAGACAGTCTTCCCAATGATCGCTATTTCCCGCAGCAGGTTTGCCCTCCTGGGGGTCCTCTTTCTGGCTGCCAGGACGGTTGTTCCCGCCCAGGAGCCGAGCCTGGAAGAGATGCTTCCGGGATTAAAGGAACGGGCTGTTATTATGGATATCGTAGCCCGTATCGTGGAACAGAACCAGCAGGTAGTATGGGATTCCGAGAATTCCAAGGTTACCATTCCGGGCCGGCCTGTGGGGCTCAAACTTGTAGGGGCCAACATTGTGGTAGCAGTCCAGTTCACCCCTTATTTCCATGCCAATGGCCGTAATATCCTGGTAGCCCAGGGGCAGATTTGGATAGATGTCCCTAACAAGGGGATGAGCTACCATACGACGATGCAGACTATTCCCATGGAATTCGGGGAGCAGATTTACTTTTTCCCTTTAGGTTCAAAAGATTCAGCAGATGAGGCCAGGATAGAGATACAACTGGTCCTCCATCCTTATTTGCAGGAAACCCCGGAAGATCCGGCGCTTGACGGGGACGCAGTCCCTCAATGAAGCAAAAAAGATCTTTTTCGTTTTCCTCTGTCCCGTTTCTTTTTGCTGTTTTATCCTTTTTGGCCTGCAGCGAAGAGCTGCCGGTTATAAGCCGCATCGATCCCCGTATAGGGCAGATGGGTGAAGTCCTGACTATCTATGGGGAAAATTTCGGGCACGAGCAGGGTGAATCCTACATCACCATTGCCGGCGCGCCTCCTACCAGTTCTTCTTACATAAACTGGCAGGACGACAGCATCTCGGTCCGTATTCCGGAATTTTCCAACGCCGGCCTGGTATACGTCCACCGCCAGGGCCGTAAAAGCAACCCCGCCCTTTTTTCCAACAAAGCCGCCATACCTGAACCGGTGCGGGGAGACGAAACCGGGAGCGGCCCCAGGATTAGCTCCGTAGAGCCCCAGGCCGGAACCATAGGATCTATTGTTACTTTATACGGAAGCAGCTTTGGGACTTCAAGGGAAAATTCGGGGCTCTGGTTTTCCTGGGACGCCGAATCTTCGCCCGGCGCCCCTGTGGAAGCCCGGCCTCCTGAGGCTGTAGAGGTGTTCGATGTCGAATTCGGCTATGAACTCTGGAGCGAACGGGAAATCCGGGTCCGGGTGCCTGACGGGGCTGTGAGCGGAACCATAGAAGTCCGTACCCCGAGGGGGAATTCCCGTCCCGTGTTTTTTGAAATAACCGGGAAGCCTGGGACAAAAACGTTCAGGGACAAACGAAGCTACGCCCTCTCGTATTCGGTAGACATACGGACCGAAGACGCCCTTACGCCGAACAGCCTCTACCTCTGGCTGCCCAGGCCTGTATCTTCGGCTTCCCAGCGGAACACCCGGCTTTTGTCCAGAAACACGGATCCTTTTGTGGAAAATTACCGCGGCGCTTCGCTGTACCAGTTCATCGATCTTATGCCGGGAACAGGGCGGCAGATCACCCTTTCGTACGTGACAGACGTCTATGCGGTAGAAACCGTCCTGCGCCCCCAGGGGCTCAGGCAGGACAGCAATTCCCCTATCCAGACAGTCTACACCCAGTCCACGCCGCTTATCCCTTCAGGTGACGACGCCATAAGCGCCCAGGCGGCGGCTATCACCGGCCGGGAACGGAACCCCTATTTGAAGGCCGAGCGTATCTATGAGTGGCTTATCAAAGAAGTACAGATCCGGGTTGAACCTATGACCGGAGGCGCCCTTGAAGGGCTTGAGGAAAAAGAGGCTGACAGTTACCGCGCTGCGCTGCTTTTCTGCGCCCTTGCCAGGGCTTCGGGCATTCCTGCCATACCTGTTGCAGGGGTTCTGGTGAACCGTTCCCGGGGAACCAGCCGGCACTACTGGGCCGAGTTCTGGATAGACTCCTTTGGCTGGGTGCCCCTGGACCCGGCCCTGGGGGCCGGCGCGGCGCCTCCTGATTTCAACCTCCGGGGAGATTATAGTTCCTATTATTTCGGCAATATGGATAACCAGCGGATAGCCTTTTCCAGAGGCGAAACGTTCCTTTCCCAGATGGATCCCCGGGGCAGGACCACGGTGCGGGTCCGGGATTTTGCCTTCCAGAACCTGTGGGAAGAAGCCATAGGCGGCCTTGAGTCCTATTCTTCCCTCTGGAGTGATGTTACAATTACAGGGGTTTACGTACAATGACAAAACTGGTTTTGCCCTGCGAAGACCTGAAGATTTTTGTTTCGGAGGTTGTATGGTTACCGTAATTTCCCTTGGAGGATCCATTGTCGCCCCTGAAGGAGTGGATGAAGAGTTCCTGAAAAGTTTCGCCGCCCTTATCCGGGACGAGCTGGATCGGGATGAGAAACGGCGTTTTATCCTTGTCGTCGGCGGCGGCGGCCCGGCCCGGGCCTGGCAGACCGCGTACCGGAATGTGGCGGCCGCCCTTGCCCCGGACGGGATGGGGG
>JAITEW010000236.1 GCA_031281855.1 Treponema sp. | reverse complement strand
AAAGAAAAGATGGAAAAGTGCAAAAAAGAAAAAGGCGCCGGGTACAGTACGGTTCTCGCGTTTTCCTGTATAGGCCGCAATCTCCTTATGCTTCCCAATAACAACGCTGAGATAAAAATACTCCTTACCGAATTCCCGAAGGATCTTACCCTGAGCGGGTTCTACGGCTACGGAGAAATCGGCCCCCAAGGCGTTAAGCAGGATGAAAATTTCGCCCATAACGAATCGCTGATCCTCTGCGCGTTTTAGAGGGCTGAATCCCCGGCAGCGTTAGGGGTATACCTCCACCGCCGCCGTGAGCCCTGCTGTTTCCAGCGCCTCTCTCAGGGCCGCGGCCCGTTCCTCAAGAAACGATACAGGCAGCGCCGAAGCAAGGGGATCAAGAGGGGCAGGCCGCGCCTTGCCGTAGATCTGGAATTTCCTGATGTTCCCGGTTCCTGCCAGCTCAAGGGCAAGGCTTAACCATGCGGCGGCCTCGTCCCGCGAAGGCGGGCTTTGGTTTACGGTACAGAGCATGGTCTGGATAGTAACCGGTGCGATCCGGGCAAAGTCCCTGATTTTTCCGGTAAGGCGTTCAAAGGGGACCGCGGATCTGTCTATAGCCTTGTACCAGAACCCGGTCCCGGCGTCCAGTTTGAGCCAAATGTCCAGAGCCATAGGGCCTGAAGCCGCTTCACGGAGCAAATCAAAGGTTTCGTCACGTAAAAGGCCCGTACCGTTGGTGATAACCACGAGTTCCGCCTGAGGGGCCCGGACTTGCCGTATCAGCGCAGCGGCCTCAAGGGCCGCCGGGAAGCAGGGAGAAAGGGTAGGCTCCCCGTTACCGGAAAAGCAGATATCTTTCACAGCGTTGTTTTGGGCTCCTGCTGCCGCAAGGACTTTTTCGAGGCCCGACTTCATTGTTTCAATATCAAAACCGGCATCCCTTTCAAAAGGGAAGACTTCGCAGTAAGGGCAGTCAAAATTGCAGCGCTTCTTATCAGGGAAGAGGTTGACCCCTACTGAAAGGCCTCCTGAACGGCGGGAGTAGACAGGATAGATGATATTGCCTTCTTCCCGCTGGCGGTGGTTTTCCACAATACAAGTACAAATCATTTTATTACGCTTCCCTGTATAGTAGTTTATCCAAAACAACGGACTTGTTCGAGAACCCGGCAGGCTTCATAAGGTTCACTTGAGCCTGTTCCAAAAACTGAAGTTTTGGAACAGCCTCACTTTATAAAAACTATAAAAAGGATCGACTTTTCATAACGAGTTATTTCAGGTATCTTTAAGTAAGATACGTATGCAAAGAAAACGTTTTTTCAATACAACCGGTCCCTGCCGCCCGGATATACACTACATGCTGCCCCCTGAAGAACGCCTGGTAGGCGCGCAGCTCCACCGTTATATCCGCGACCAGCTCTACTGGGTGCTCCACGCGCCGAGGCAGACCGGGAAGACAACGTTTCTCCAAAGCTGGATGAAAGAGATAAACGCCGCAGATGAGGCTGTCGCCTGTTATGTGAGTGTTGAACGCTGTCAGGGAATTGCCGAGCCTGAACGGGCAATGCCTGCTATTTGCAATGCAGTCTGCAAGCATGCCGCGGAATACAAGCTGCCGGTTCCCAAGGCAGGTACGGACGATCCTGTCAGTATGCTAAACGCTATGCTGGCGCATTGGGCTCAGCTTACCGCTCCCAAGCCGCTGGTCGTTCTTTTTGATGAAACCGATGTCCTCATTGAGGGAACTCTTATAAGTTTCCTGCGTCAGTTGAGGGATGGTTTTGCAGGCCGCGGCGTTGGGACCTTCCCTACCTCCATAGCCCTCGTGGGTATGCGGGACCTTAAGGACTACATCACTGCCGCCAAAGGCGGCGTCCCGGTCAACCCAGGCTCGCCTTTCAATGTTAAAGCTGATTCAGCCTCGCTTTCTAATTTTTCCCGCAACGACATAGAACGCCTCTTCTCCCAAAGAACCGAAGAAACAGGCCAGAGAATAAACCCTGACGCTCTGGATTACATATACGACCAGTCCCGGGGCCAGCCATGGATAGTCAATAACCTGTTCATGCGCGCCACGATGCAGATCCTCGACGCCGAAAGCCCGGAGACAGTCACTCTGGAGCACATCCGGGAAGCCCGGAACAGGATGATTGACGCACGGGAAACCCACCTCGACGCTTTGGCCTACAGGCTTGAAGATCCCCAGATCCGGAAGGTGATGGAGACCATCATCACCGGTGAGCCCGACCCGCTGATGGCAGGCGGCGAAGCTTTCAGGATTAGCGTGGATCTGGGGCTCGTGTCCGTTGAAAACGGCGTCCCGGTAGTGGCCAATCCGATTTACCGGGAAGTGATCGCCCGGCAGTTGACCTACAGCACCCAACTGGCGATACCGGCGCCGCACTGGAAATGGGAGAAACCTGACGGGACGCTGGATATGGACAGCCTGCTTAAGGAGTTCCAGAACTTCTGGCGAACGAACTCTGAAGTATGGGAAGAGAAGATGAATTACCCAGAAGCGTTTCCGCATTTACTGCTGATGGCTTTTCTGCAGCGTGTTACGAACGGTAACGGACGAATCGAGCGGGAGTATGCTGCAGGAAGGGGAAGGATGGATCTTGGGGTAGAGTACTGTGGAGGATGGAGTATACTGGAAGTGAAGCTGGTACGGGGAGGGAGGACGTTTGAGGCAGTGATGAAAGAGGGGATAGAGCAGACGCATAGGTACCGTGAAAGTTTCTGGCAGGCCCCTGGGGTGGGGAAGCCTGGGGTAAACGCGGTGCGTTGTTATCTTGTGATATTCGACCGGCGGCCTAAGAAGCCGTCGTGGGAAAAACGGCTGAAATGGGTCCGCAAAGGGGATATCACCGTTGTGGGCTGCTGAAACCCGCAGGCAGCACACGGGTCCTGGTAATGAGCGTCTGTCCGCAATGTAGACACATTATGGACAGACAACC
>JAITEW010000221.1 GCA_031281855.1 Treponema sp. | reverse complement strand
CTCCCCCACAACGCCGGACAACCTTAAAGGGTAATAGGTCTTGGTGCGTGTCCCCCCCCCCCCCCCCCACAATACCCACATAAAGCGCCAGTCATGCCCGGGAGGACCCCTCCGGGCAGGCGCACGGCATCATACCAAAAAGGGCGACGCCAATGCGTCCGTAAAAAAAGGCGACGACCGTCTCGCGTGCCCGGGGGGGTCCTCCCGGGCATGACTGGCGGATTTGGCGTTAAGGCTGAGCTGCCGATTCCTCGTTCTTGTTAATAGTAGCCGCAAAGATGCTGTTGAGCAGCCCCAGGAAGGCGGACAGGGAGAAGAGTACTTCAATGCCCGTTACCTGCCAGATCCAGCCGCCCATAAGGGCGATAAAAATGCTTATCACATGGTTTACCGAAATCCCTGTAGACAGTGTTGCGGTAATTTCCTCCTGGCTTGAAGCGATGCGCTGGACATAGATGTTGGTAGCCATGCTCGCCATGGAAATGATGGAATCCAGCACATAATTGGCGCAGACCACCATAAAAGCCACGTTTTGCGGGAAGATCCTGTGGGAGAACCCGTAAAGCAGGCAGACGATGATGAGGATCAGGGTGTCAGACACCATGACAACCTTGTAACCCAGCCTGTCGATGATGCGCCCTACCAGAGGGTTTAGGAAGAAGCCGAAAAAGGCGCAGATCCCCAGGAGCAGGGCTATAATGGAAGTATCCGCGCCGTACTGGAGTATGAGCACATAAGGGGCGAAGGTGATGAAGATCTGCTTCCTGGCGCCGTAAAAAACTTCCAGCATGTAATACTTGCTGAATTTTTTGGCAAAATAAAAACGCCGCCTCTGGGATTTAAGGGTCGTTTCCTTGAGGGCCAGGGATACCATGACAGCGGCGGTCATAAGGGCTGTGGAAACGGCAAAAATGATCCTGAACTGGACGATATCGGTCCTGCTGTGGCCTAGCCGGGAAAAAACAAAAAAAAGCCCGGTAACAATGACAAACCCGGCGATATTCCCTACCTGGCCTATAGCGCCCGTAATCCCCAGCGCCGCGCCTGCTTTTTCCCGCTTCGCCATGTCCAGGCAGATAGTGGTTCTTACAGGCATGATGATATGCTCCCCGGTGCTGAAGAGGACCATAAAGATCACGACCACAAACTTGACGCCCATAAAGCTGACGCTTGAAAGGAGGAGCCCCACAAGGCCGGCCGCCATTAAAGCGGAACCTATTTTGAAAATCCTGCTGTCGGAGAACCGGTACATCAGGGCCAGGATAAATACCACCAGAAGACCCGGAGTTTCACGGAAAAATTCCACAATGCCCCGCTCAAAGGCGGATATATGAACAATTTCCGCCAGGTAATTGTCCTGGATGCCCCGGTAAAGTCCGTAGGCTATTCCCGACAGCGCAAGAACAACAAGGTAGCGCCCGACTTTTGCGTCAGGCCGGTAGATACCGTCAAAGAATTTCATATAAATCAGGAGTATATTTCAAAAAAGTGAAGTTTCCTAGTGTGAAAAATTCAATATACAACCGATACAACCGGTTATAGAACAAGTCCACTTTCTTTAATCAGCGAACTGTGGTATAAACCGTGGTATAACTGTACTCGGAGATCAAAAATGAAGACCAGGGTGTTCTGCGGGCTGTTTTTGGGGGCTATGGCGTCAAGCGTATTCGGAGCCGAAACGGCTTCGTATTTCCTCTACGAGCTGGGCCGGTTGAGCGTTTACATGCTGGTGGAAAACCAGGGGCAGGGAAGGCCGGGCATCCTCATCGGCGCCAGCCAGGCGGTCCTGGACCGCTATATGCCCGGCGGCGCGTATACGTCGGAAACCAATACCTTCCTTATAAAAGGAAACGGTAAAACAGTGGTGATAGATACCGGATTCGGAGGCGCCCTGTTCGATTCCATGAAGAAGCTGGGCGTGGACCCTGCCCAGGTGGACGCGGTGCTCCTTACCCACATGCACGGCGACCATATCGGCGGCATGCAGCGGGACGGCAAGCCCCTTTTCCCCAACGCCAGGGTGTACCTTGCACAGGAAGAACGGGACTACTGGACCAGAACCGCTATAAACCAAGGGGCAGTAGCAGCCCTGGCGGCTTACGGCTCCCAGGTGGAAACCTTCCGCTCCGGAAAACTGGGGGCGAAGCTTCAGGAACTCCTTCCGGGGATAAGCCCCGTAGCCGCCTTTGGTCATACTCCGGGGCATACGGCGTTTCTCCTGGAATCAGCCGGCAAACGGCTCCTTATCTGGGGGGACCTGATGCACGCCCAGGCCGTCCAGTTCCCGGCGCCGGATATTTCGGTTACCTACGACACGGACCCCAAAGCCGCCGCAGAAGTGAGAAAACGCATACTGGCCTGGGCGGCTGAAAACAAGGTACCCATAGGGGGCATGCACCTGGTGTTCCCGGCAGTAGGAACCGTCAGGGCCGAAGGCTCAGGCTACCGCTTCGTGCCTGAGGCGGTACAGTAAGCCAACGCCTTGCGGTCTTTTCAATAAACGTCTATGCTGATATAGGCCTTAAATTTCTCAGGCCCTTCGGGCAGGTAAAGCCCGGAATTTTTACTTAATGGATGTGTAGCAGTTATGAAGAAAAACGCCTCATTTTTCCTGATTTTAGGAGCCCTTATTGTTCTTTTTGGGGGATGCAAAGAAAAAAACAACGCTTCTTCCGGCGATGCCGGTATGACTATGGATAAAGATACGAGCTACGCTATCGGGATGTACCTCGCTTCGCAGTTCAGTATCCCCAGCGTTCATTATGATTATAAATCTTTTATGGATGGTTTTAGGGATTTTACCGAAGCCGAGGAAACGCGGTTTTCCATGGAAGACGCAATAGCCAAGATACAGACCGCCTTTGACCAACTGTCGGCGCAGGAAGACGAGAAGAACCAGGCCCTTGGCGCCCAAAACCAGGAAGAAGGCGCCGCTTTCCTGGAAGAAAACGGCAGGAAACCCGGAATCGTTACCACTTCAAGCGGCCTTCAATACGAGGTTATTTCCGAAGGCTCAGGGGTAAAACCCGCTGCAACCGACACAGTCCGGGTCAACTATGAAGGAACTCTTCTGGACGGGACGGTGTTTGACAGTTCCTATACCCGCGGCGAGCCTGTTGAATTCGCCCTTTACGGGGTGATACCCGGGTGGACCGAGGGCCTCCAGCTTATGAGCGAAGGCAGCTCGTACCGTTTCTTTATCCCTGCGGATCTGGCTTACGGGACCCAGGGCGCCGGAAACGCTGTTCCCCCTAACGCCACCCTGATTTTCAAGGTCGAACTCCTGTCGGTAGTCCGGTAGTAAAGTAAACAGGCAAATTAATCAATGAAAAAAATGATATGCGCCTTGGCGCTGGTTCTGGGACTATCGGGCTTTGTGTATGCCGAAGGAATCGCCGAGGAAGCCGCGGCAGGCAGCGAGCGGGCGGACGTCAGCTACGCCTTTGGGATGGCCATTGGTTCGGATCTCAAACAATCGGGTTTGAAATTCAACTACAGCGCCTTTGCCAGGGGTTTCAGGGAGATGATGGAAAACCAGGAGACCCGGTTTACGCTGGACGAGGCGGTGGATCTGGTGCAGACCGCCTTCCAGGCGGCTATGGCGGAACAGGCTGAATACAACCGCCAGAGGGAAGAAGAGTTCCTGGTGGAAAACGCGAAGAGGCCGGGGATTATCACCACTTCAAGCGGCCTTCAATACGAAATCCTGGAAGAAGGGACCGGACCGGCGCCGGAGATTTCGGATTTTGTCCGGGTCCACTACCGGGGCGCCTTCCTGGACGGCAGCGTGTTCGACAGTTCCTATGACCGCGGGGAACCTGACGAATTCCCCCTCCAGGGGGTTATCCCAGGCTGGAGCGAAGGCATACTCCTTACAAAAACCGGCGGCAAAAGCCGTCTTTATATCCCCTCGAAGCTGGCCTACGGGGTCCGGGGCGCAGGGAACGACATCCCGCCTTACGCCACCCTTATCTTTGAGGTAGAGCTTCTGGATGTCTTTGAGGCGCCTTCTGAAGATTTTTTCAGCCCCGAAGAGGCCGAATTTGATCCGTACATGTTCGATAGCCAACCGGCTTATTGAACACGTCCCTTGAGGTAATCGCTGATAATGCCCCCCAGGGGGTTGTCGTTGAGAAGGACTATCTCCTTTTCCCGTTCGTAGCTTGCCCGGGAGTCCGAGGCGTGGGCGGTATTCACCATGATATTGGAGCCGAATTCCCTGCGTATCGTGCCTCCCGGGGCTTTTACGGGATCCGTGGGGCCCAGAACATCCCGTATTTTTTGCACCGCGTTTTCGCCTTCGTACACCAGTATCATGCACATGATTCCTGTCGGCGTATCAGCCTCTGAAGGGAGGCAGGTGTCAGGGCGGCGGCCGGACATGAATGCGATGAGCTCCCTGAACTGTTCCCGTGCGTATTCCACGCCGAAACAATCGGTCAGGGCCTTTTCGATTTCCTGGTTCAGAGGGATCTGGAATTCTTTCTCTAAAATTTCCCTGGCTTTCTGGCCGAAAACAGGGCCCACTTTTTCTTTCATATTAGTCTCGACTGGCCCGTAAAATTTCAGCGCCTGGTTCAGGGTAAAATGGTGGACCTTGATGCCCACAATCCTGAGTCCTGTGCGGGAAAACATGTCGATAATAGTACCCGGCTTGGAAGACGCATACTTCCAGTTATCGGGCTTTATAATCACCAGGGTTTGCTCTATTTTGGAAGGCTCCGGGTAGGATATGTTCCGGATAATGTTATCCCTGTTCTTGTTTAGATACCGGGCAAAAAGCCTCAGATTTTCATCCGCCAGTTCCTGCACCCTTGGAGTAAGAACCGCGGGTTCAAAATAAATGACCTTTTTCGGATCCTCAGGCGAGCAGATAAGGTCCGCATAGGTATCCCGTATGGTCTCGCCGGCGATAGATTCGATGCTCAGGTTTTCCGGGAAAAGGGCCCCGCAGATGTCCGAAAGCTTTCTGCAGGGGTTTTCCCCCTTAAAGACCAGGAGCAGGATACGGTGCCTCCTGCCCCCTGAAGGGGTCAGGTTCCTGGTTATATAATCCGCAAGGAGATCCGCCCCGCTGTTCAGGTTCTGCTGTTTTTGGCTTCTCATGGAATCCGCGTATTCCCGGACAAATTCCTCGTCAGGGGCCAGCATCTGGGCGCCTACCAGCTCCAGATCCAGCCGGGAAAGCAGCCGCGATATGACGCCTCCGGTCCTGCTTTTGGCGATAGTATAGGGAGTCGCCAGTACGTATGAGAAGGTGTGTTCCATAATTCAATATCTTCCTTATTTCGCCAATGATAATCCTTAACGCCCCTTTTGTCTACAAAAATAAACAATAAAGCAGGATAAACGTATGCAGCTTACCCGGCAATATCCGCCCGAATTGACCGGGGAATTAGCTTCCGGTTTTGTGTTATCCGTTATTTTCGAATCAGGCAGGCAACGCTCAGAGGCTTGAATACCGCTTCCCTGCCTTCAACCGCCGCTATGTAGGAGTGCACGCAATCAGCGCCTTCGCTTATATA
>JAITEW010000158.1 GCA_031281855.1 Treponema sp. | reverse complement strand
ATAACGACCGCCGCGATGGCATCCATCTCCATGCCCTGACCTGCCGCGGGCTGGGCGGAAGCGGCGCGGCCGGTCATGATAAGAGCCGCAATAGTGGTACACAGCCCCATGAGGATGTAAATGGCGATAGTAACAGCATCGGTATTGATCCCCGACATGCGGGCTGCGGTCCGGTTTCCGCCTGTGGCGACGGCGTAGCGCCCAAAGGCGGTGCGGTTGAGGATCACGTAGATGATCACCGTAGCCGCTATGACAATGTAAACCGGAATTGGTATGGGGCCCAGGTAGCCCTGTCCAAGGGTCTTAAACGCCTGCGGAAGGCCGGTAACCGGAGAGGTGTTGCTGATAAGGTAGCAAATCCCCCGGAAGACCTGCCCTGTGGCCAGAGTAACAATAAAAAGCGGCAGCCTGAAACGGATGCCTATGATCCCGTTAAGAAAACCGCACAGCGCCCCTGCGCCCAAACCCGCCAGAACGACCAGGGGGAGGGGGGCGGCGGTTTTGGACATAAGGCCCATCATCACCCCCAGCATCCCCAGCATGTAGCCCACCGAAAGATCGAGGTTCCCTGATGCGATAACACAGGTAAAGCCGACGCCGATTATGGTGCTGGTACAGATCTGGCGGATCACGTTTCTGATATTTATGGGATTAAGAAAATTGGGCGACGCGAGGGCGCAGCCCGCGCAAAGCACCAGCAGTATGATCAGGGCCTTGTTGTTCAATAAAAATTCCAGTAAAAACGATTGCGCCCGGACCGCGCTGTTTTTTGCATCACTCATAATTCCTCCTATAAGTTTTAGGCGCCGAATAAGCGCCGGGCCAGTTCTTCCTGAGTTACCGATCCCCGCCGGAATTCGCCTGCAAGAACACCGTTCCGCACAGCTATGATCCGGTCGCTAATGCCCAGGATTTCCGGCATTTCGGAAGAAATTAAAATAACCGCCATACCCTGTTGGGCAAGCCGGCTTATTAAGCGGTGAATCTCGCTTTTTGATCCCACATCAATGCCCCTGGTAGGCTCGTCAAGAATAAGCACCCTGGGATTGGTCAAAAGCCATTTTGCCACAATCGCCTTTTGCTGGTTTCCGCCGGAAAGCGACGCTATGACTTGTTTTAAGGACGCCGCCTTGACGGCAAGCTGATCGGCCTTTTCCCGGGCCGCCTCGTTTTCCCTGGCGCTCAGGATAAAACCAAAGGCGCTGCAGTATGCCTTAAAAGAGGCCAGGGTGATATTCTGCTGCACCGAAAGGATGGGGATAATGCCGGATCGCCGGTCTTCGGTTACCATGGCGATGCCGAGTCTGATGGCGTCCCTGGGAGAGCGGATACGCACCTTGCGCCCTTCGACAAAAATCTCGCCTGAATCCGGCAAATCAATGCCGAAAACAGCCCGCATGATTTCGGTACGCCCGGCCCCCACAAGGCCGCAGAAACCGAGAATCTCTCCATGCTGTACAGAAAAACTAATGTCCCGGAACGTTTTGCCCGAACTGAGGGATCTTACTTCCAGCGCCGTATCCCGAATTTCCGCTTCTTCTTTGTGATACATCTCCGTGATGGTCCGTCCGGCGATTCGGTTGATAAGTTCATCCATAGGAAGCTCCGATACCGGGCAGCGGGAAATAAAACGTCCGTCCCGCAGCACCGTGACGGTACTGCATATTTTGTAAATTTCTTCCAGCTTGTGGGAAATATAAATAACCGCCGTTCCGCCGTCCGAGAGTTCCCGGATTATACGGTATAAAAAACGAATTTCGTTGTCCGAAAGGGAACTGGTCGGTTCGTCCATGATGATGAGCCGCGGGTTGTAGGAAACCGCCCGGGCCAGTTCCACAAGCTGCATGTTCGCCAGGCTGAGGCTTTGAACCAGCGTCTGCGGGGGAATGTTGATCCCCAGTTGTTCCAGCAGTTCCGCCGCCGCCCGGTGCCGGGCTTTAAGGCTTAGAAGGCCGCAGCGGGAGAATTTTTTTTCCCTGCCAATCCAGATATTTTCCGCCACGCTCATAGAGGGGATAAGGTTGATCTCCTGGTGGATCATGGAAATACCCGCTGCAAGGGCCCTGTGGGGATTTTTGAACGCTGCCACGTTCCCCATAAACCGGATCTCCCCTGCGTCCGGTGGGAAGACGCCTAAGAGGATATTCATCAGGGTCGATTTCCCGGCCCCGTTTTCCCCGATAAGGGCATGAACTTCCCCCCTGCGTACCTTTAGTTCCACGCCGTCCAGGGCCCGGACGCCGGGAAATAGTTTTACTATTTCCCGCATTTCAAGAAGATAATCCTGTTCTTCCGTTGTCATTGCCACCCCCCGCGTTATTGAAGGCTGTTCCAAAACTTCAGTTTTTGGAACAGCCTTTTTGAATTTATTTGTCCAGCGCCAAAATCTCCTGGATGTTGTCCTTAGTCATCAACGCGGAGATCTTATGGCCCGGATCGAAGGTTTGACCGGCGAGGTTTTCCCCTTTGATGATCCGTTCCGCGTAATCCATGGTGAACATCACTTCAGCTTTTTTGGAAGTATAGACCGTGGCGCTCAGGGTACTGTCTTCCAGACATTTCCGCGCATTAGGGGAACCGTCGATTCCCACCACGATACAGTCATCCAGGGTCTTTTTCGCGGCCTGGAGCACGTTGGCCGCCGCAATCGCCATTTCATCGGACATAGCGACAACGGCGTTCATCTCCGGAAAGGCCTGCAGCCAATCCTCAACTGCCGCCATGGTTTCCGTAGCCGACCAGTTACAAACCTTTTCCGCCAGAATTTCTACCCTGTCCGGATAAGCTTTGAGGAGGGTTTCCTTCCAGCCGTTGTAGCGGTCCATGGTAGCCGAATTTCCCTGTACGCCCCAGATATAGCCGGCTTTAAGCTTCTTTCCCGGATTGGCTTCGAGCCATTCGATACAGTACCGGGCCTGCAGTGCGCAGAGATTGTACTGGGACTGGATCAGCTTTAAGGTGTTGCTGTAGTTGGCGCCAAAGGCCGAATCAATAGTGGGGATTCCCGCTTCTGCGCAGGCCTCAAAGGCCGGAACCGCCCCGTCGGAATCAACGGCCCTGATAATAATAATGGCGGGTTTCAACTGGATAAGGGATTCCACATCGGAGATTTGTTTATCCACCTTGCCATCTGCGTTGAGCATGACTAGCTGGTAGCCCCTGGCCTTGACTTCGGCTTCAAAATACCCAAACCATTCGGTCTGGTATTCGTCCAGGGCGTTGAGTGAAAGGGCAATCGTCTTTGACTGCTGACCTGTAGCCGAATCCGTTCTGCCCCCGCAGTGCGCTGAGACTGCTGCCAGCACGAGCAGCGCTGAAACGATAATGGCGGTTCTTTTTGAATACATACTATTCCTCCTGAAAAATTCCGGACTTTCAGTCCGTTTACCATTCAATGCCGGTAAATTTCTTAAAGCTCTCCATGCTGATACGGATACTGTCGTACTCATCGTGGCAGCTAAAATCCTGTTCAAGTACGATATAATCCGTCTTGCAGATCCTGTTTCCTGTGTTGATAATTTCCTGAATAGGAAGAATCCCCAGGCCGATTTCGGTAAAGGTTTCAGGGGCCACTACGCTGCTAAAGTACTCCATGTCCACCCTGACAGCGTCCCTGTTGACCGCGTCGATCAGGTTGAGCTTGTCCCGTTCTGCAGCCGGGAAGTCTTTCTGGTGGATCAGCCGTACCCGTTCCCCGTACTTTGTCAGTAAGGCCGCCGGGTCCTGTCCTCCCCTGGTGGCCCAGTAGGTATCCAGTTCAATCCCCAGCAGCGCGGGATCGGTGTTTTCCATGATGAGGTCGAAGGCTGTTGCGCCTTCAAAAATCTGGAATTCATGGAAATGGTTGTGGTAGAGGAGCTTCATCCCCGCATCGGCGCAGAGTTTGGCCAGCTTGTTGTAAGTTTCAGCTTTCGCCAGCACCTCGGCCTTGTCTTTGAAAAAATCCATAGGCGCTACCAGATAGGGAGCCCCCAGTTCCGCGAAATACTCCAGCGCCGGCTTGATGGTTTCCATGCTAAGGGGGAAGATATGGGCGCTGACGATCTGCGCCTTGGTACCTTCCAGGGCCTTCCTGATTTCCTTTGCCCCAACGCCAAAACCTATCCCGCTGTCCTTATCCGCCTGGTGGTTCGCCGCTTCAATGTAGCGGTACCCCGCTTCCGCCACATGCCGGATGGTCCCGATGGGGTCCTGGGCCATGTGGTTTCTTACCGAATACAACTGGATGCCAACTTTCATACGTACTCTCCTTCCTAATGAAAATTATATGAAAAACTAATGGAAATATTATGTAAATATTCCATTTATTTTCATAAGTTTACCTTAAACCCGGACTGGAAGTTTGTCAACACTTTTCTGAAAAATTTCTGAAAAAAACTGGAAGCGCCGGCTGCCTGCGGGGCGTGTGCAGGGCGGTTACAATGGAACTAATTTTCTATATACTAACAGCATGGCTCTAAACTGCGGCATTGTAGGACTTCCCAACGTAGGGAAATCGACTATTTTTTCGGCCCTGAGTTCCGCCCCTGCGGAAGCGGCTAATTATCCTTTTTGTACTATCAATCCAAACCTCGGTATTGCGGACGTTCCGGATGCCAGGCTTGCCAAACTGGCGGAACTTTTCAAACCCAAGCGGACCATCCCGGCCAGCGTGGAGTTTGTGGATATTGCCGGCCTGGTTAAGGGGGCCTCCAAGGGCGAGGGCCTGGGAAACCAGTTTCTTTCCCATATCCGGGAAGTGGGGGTTATAGCCCATGTGGTCCGCTGTTTCGATAATCCTGATATCATCCATGTAAACAACAAGGTCGATCCCGAATCGGACATGGAAGTCATCAATATCGAACTGGCCCTGGCGGACCTTGACACCCTGCAGAAGCGCCGGGAGCGGGCGGAACGGAGCCTCAAGGTTCAGGCCAAAAACGAACAGAAGCTGGCCGAAACCGTCCTTCAGGCTTTGGACAAAATCGGCCCGGTCCTGGAAAACGGAAAGCCCGTACGTTCCGTCGATTTGACTGAGGATGAAAAAGCCGCTGTGTACGACTGCCATTTTATCACCGCAAAGCCCCAGCTTTATGTCTGCAACCTTGACGAAGCCGGGATGAAGGAAATCGCCCTCAAGGGACAGGGCGGCGCGTATGCGGAAACAGTGAGAAAGCGGGCTGAAGCGGAACATTCCGCTATGGTGGCAATTTGCGGAAAATTCGAAGCCGAACTGGGGGGGATTAGCGACGCTGAGGAAAAAGCCGCTTTCCTGGAAGAGCTGGGCCTCAGGGAATCCGGCCTCTCTGCGCTGATCCACGCTGCGTACCGGCTTCTGGGCCTCAGGACTTTCTTTACCGCCGGAGCCGACGAGTGCCGCGCCTGGACCATCCACGCCGGAGACCCGGCGCCCAAAGCCGCCGGGGTTATCCACACGGATTTCGAAAAAGGCTTTATCAAGGCCGAAGTTTATTCCTACGACGACATCCTTAAGTACGGCACAGAAGCCAAAATCAAGGAAGCCGGCAAATACCGCATTGAAGGGAAGGAATACATCGTCCAGGACGGCGATGTAATGTTTTTTAAATTTAATGTTTAATTTATAATGGATAAAGATAAATACACCATTCTGAAAGATTATTTCGGCTACACCTCTTTCCGCCCGGGCCAGGAGGAAGTTATCGACGCCGTCCTCAGAGGGGAAGATGTCCTGGCGGTAATGCCCACAGGAGCCGGGAAATCCCTGTGCTATCAGATCCCCGCCCTTATGCTCCCGGGGCTGACGGTGGTTGTCTCGCCCCTCATTTCGTTGATGAAGGATCAGGTTGAGGGCCTTGTGGATTCAGGCGTTCCTGCGGCTTTTCTCAACAGTTCCCAGACTCCTGCTGAGTACAACAGGACCATGGCTCTGCTCCTCCAGGGGGAGCTGAAGCTGCTCTACATGGCGCCGGAACGCCTGGGCAAGGGAGACGCCGCCAGGATTTCAGGCAGCGCCGGCATACCCCTGGTAGTGGTAGACGAAGCCCACTGCGTATCCCAGTGGGGCCACGATTTCAGGCCCGGCTACCTTGATATCGCGGAATTCATCGGCGCCGTCAGCCCGCGGCCTGTAACCGCGGCGTTTACGGCCACAGCCACCCCCAAAGTGCGGCAGGACATAGTCCGCCTCCTCGGCCTTGGCGCCGCGGACCCCGAAGCAGAGAACAGCCAGCGCCGGGATCTTTTTTCCATTACCACCGGCTTTGACCGGCCTAACCTCTATTTTGAAGTCCAAAAACCGCAGGATAAGAAAGAAGCCCTCCTGAACTGCCTCAAAACCAGGAAGGACAAAAGCGGCATTATCTACTGCGCCACCAGGAAAGCTGTCGAAGAAGTATACGAACTCCTCATCCGCAGAGGCTTTGAGGCGACCCGCTATCACGCAGGGCTGGACGATGACGAGCGGCGGCGGAACCAGGATGATTTTCTTTATGAACGCAAAAATATTATAGTCGGGACAAACGCCTTTGGCATGGGCATTGATAAGTCCAATGTATCTTTTGTGATTCATTATAACATGCCCAAGAACATCGAGAGCTACTACCAGGAAGCCGGCAGGGCCGGGCGGGACGGGGCTCCTGCGGATTGCATACTTCTTTACAGCGGCCAGGACGTGCGGATCAACGAGTATTTGATTACCCACAGGGACGAAGACGACGGCGGGTCTTTGCAGGGCCTTACGGAACACAACAGGGAACTCCTCAGGCAGATGACCTACTACGCGACAGGATCCGACTGCCTGCGCCGGAGGTTCCTTGAGTACTTCGGGGAAAATCCACCTGATTATTGCGGCAACTGTTCCAACTGCCTTACCAAATACGAGGAAACCGATATCAGCCTTGAAGCGCGGAAGATCATCTCCTGCGTATTCAGGCTGAAGCAGCGGGGCCGGAGTTTCGGCAAAACCATGATTATCGACATACTCCGGGGCGGTACAAGTGAAAAGATCAAAAGTTCAGGTTTTGACACCCTTAGCACCTGGGGGATTATGGCAGGGGAAAAAGTCCACCGTATCAGAACTATTATGGATTATCTGATCGCGGAAGACTATTTGTTTCAGACTTCAGGCGAATACCCTGTTGTGGAAATGGGAAAAAGGGCCGCAGAATTCCTCAAAGCGAAGGGCCCTCTTTTGATGATGCTTCCTAAAGAAACCCTCCCTGGCCCCGCCGGAACGGGCGCCGGACCCGAAGGAACCAGCGCTGCAGGAGAGGCTGCGGATACCTTTGACGAGGCCCTTTTCACCAGGCTTAAAGGGCTGCGGAAGCGCCTGGCCCTTGAGGCCGGGGTTCCGGCTTACATTGTTTTTTCGGACGCCTCTCTTCGGGACATGTGCCGGAAAAAGCCGGTACACCCCGGGGCTTTCTCCGCAGTATCAGGAGTCGGCGCCGTTAAACTGGAAAAGTACGGCCCTCCTTTCATGGAATTGATAAGTGAATACATAAAAGATTTCGCTTGACTTCCCGGGGAACCTGGGATCATAATTATGTTTATGGTAGATCCTTTAGCCCTTCAGCGGTATTCTCTTTTCGGCGGCCTTTTAGAGGAGCAGATCGAGAAGATCCTGCCTCTGGTGGAGTACGAGACCTTCGGGGCCGGAAACAGCATCATCGTAGAAGGGGACAGGAACGACAGAATTCGCTTTATTCTGGAAGGCCGGGTTGCGGTAATAAAAGGCGGGAGAATTCTATTCGAATTCGGCGAAGGCGAAACGTTCGGAGAAATGGAAGTCCTGGACATTATGCCCTCAGTGGCCACTATTAAAGCCAAAGTCCCCACAAGGGTAATGTCTCTTTCCAACAAAGGCCTTCACGAAATTTACAAAAAAGATATTCCCGTTTTTGCCATGCTCATCATGAACCTTGCCCGCGATCTTTCCCGCCGTCTCAGGCAGATGGACGAAAAAGTCGTCGAAGAATCGCCTTTTCTGGAGTGGGGGTAGTAGATTGCTTAGACTAAAAGGCCTATCGCTTCAGGGTGCCCGGCTGCTT
>JAITEW010000116.1 GCA_031281855.1 Treponema sp. | reverse complement strand
ACGGCTAAAAGGGAACCAGGGATACAGGCGGTTTCTGTTACGTAGAAAATCTTTCAAAAAACCACATGGAGAACAAAAAAGACTGCCAGAAATACGACTTTCTAGACAACCCCTTTTTTACCCAAACCCGCGAGTCCGGTCCTGCGTATGGTTTTATTCTTCCGGTTCGTTTATACTCAAACCAAGGAGCGTCTATGTCAACAGCCCTGGAAAAAGAATTTGACGATGAAACAGAAAAAAGCCGCTATACCTATGCGGATTACTGTGCCTGGGAGACAGAAAAAAGGTACGAGCTTATAGACGGCGAAGCCTATATGATGTCCGCCCCGTCGGTGAATCATCAAATCGTGAGCGGGGAGCTCTTTGGACAATTCTGGAATTTTCTCAAAGGCAAGCCCTGCCAGGTCTTTGCGGCTCCTTTTGACGTGCGGCTTTTCCCCAGGGCGGACGGAAGCGACGATACGGTTGTCCAGCCGGATCTCCTGGTTATCTGCGATGTAACCAAAATTGCAGACGGCAAGGCCTGCCGGGGGGCGCCGGATATGGTTATCGAGATCCTCTCTCCTTCAAACGCTGAAATTCCCCTGTTGCTCAAATTTTCCAAATACCTCAAAGCGGGGGTACGGGAATATTGGCTTATTGACCCGGAAACAAAAGATATCCACATACATATCCTCGAAAAGGGGGATAAAGAACCGCCGGAGCAGTATATTTCCAGGGTCTATGGCGCCGCGGAAGCGCTGAATGTTTCCATCCTGCCGGGCCTGGAGATCGACTTTAAAAGCATCTGGGACGCTATAACGCCAAAAACCTAAATTGCTTCCCGGCCTCACGCCGCGCTCCCTGTTTTCCCTCCCCTGGTATTCAGATATACTATCCCTATCATCATGGTGCAAACGCTTTTTTTTCTGCGCTTCAGATCCCAACTGCGCCGCACCAGGCCGGAACTGGCTGCCGCGCTTGAAGGCTCTTTTACCCAGGCGGTTTCCGCTGCAGGCGGGCGGCTTTCAGGCGGAAAGCGGGTAGTCGCGGCTGTCTTTGACGAAAACCGCATCGGGTTCTGGCTGGATATGGTTATGTTCCTCGAAGGGCTGCTTGGAAGCCTCGAAAAAGCGGGGCCCGAGCTTTCGGGTCATGCCCTGGTCCTGGGGCCCGGCGTTAGGCAGGAAGAAAACGAACGGCTTTGCCGGGAGCTTGCCAAAAGCGGCGTCCGGAAGCATACCGGTATATGGTGCGCCAGGGAGTTTGGGAACAAGCTCGAACCTTTTGCCCGTTTTGAGAACCTCCAGGGAAAGTACCAGGAATTGGCGTCCATCGGGGTTTCGGGCCTTCAAGGGGAGAAGTTCCCTTACCGTGAGCGGATTGAGCGGGCTCTTGCGCAGGGGAAGGAGAAAAACACCCTTCTTCTGGGTCCTGAATTTATGGGAAAACGGGACGGCCTTTACCGCTACTGCGCGTTCCTGACCGGCAGCATCCCTCCGCTGGTTATCCGTTTTGGCCCCGGCGGCGGCCTCGCGTGTTTTGCAGACGCCCTGCGTCCTGGTATCAGGGATTTTCTCAGCAGCGCTTTGAAGGGAGAGTCCCCGGCAGCCAAGGCCCGGCTTTTTCCGGGGCGCGGTTCCTTTGAAGAGCTTGACTCCCTTGAGGGTATCCTGTTCAGGGATCGCCTGAGGGAAGAGCTTTCCCTTTCTGCCGCTGCAGCAGGGCGCCGTTTCTTATACATCCTGCTTCAGGCGTATTGCGCCGCAGCCGGGAAACGCAGGGCGGTCATTATCCTGGAGGATCTTCCTCTCGGCCCCGGAAACGCGGCGGCCCTTTTTAGGGATGTCTGGAGCGTCCCGGAAAACCGGGACAGGTTTTTGATCTTCGGGACCTGCCAGGTTCCTGCTGATGATACAGGGGTTTCAGGCGAAGGGCTTAAGGATTGGGGAGGGGTGTTCCCGCGTATCCTCAAATTCACGTCCGATGATTTTCCTGTACGGAATCAGATCACGATGCCTTCGTGCCTCTGGGAAACCAGTTACAGTATCTTCCTGTTAGGGCTTTTTTTCCCCCCATGGCTTCTGCCCCGGCTTTTTGAAGAAGAAGGCCTCAATCCAAAGCTTCCTGAAAAAGCCCTGGAACTGATGCTCCAGTGGGGGGTTATCGACAGCCCGGAAGATCCCAGGCCGCGGGTCAGGGATTTCATGTCCCTTGCGGAAAAGGCGCTGGGAGGCCGGAAGGATGCTGTCCGTTCTTTTGTCAGGAACCGCCTTCTGGCCTGGGTGAATTCGAACCGGCTGAGCCCCTGTTTAAGGCTCCTCAAAGTGCTTGCGGATCTGGGAGGCAAAGGCGGCGACGCTCTTGTCCTCAGGGCGCTCCGGGGGGATATAAGCAGCGGTACCTGCAAAGGAATTGATGACGCCCTTGCAGGCGGCTATTTTGATCGCCTCGCAGGGACAGATAACGCTCCTGCCCTGCGCTGGGTTTACCTGACCCTCAGGGCTCTGGTCCATGGGACTGAACAGGAAATCAGGGAAGCGTTTGACAGCCCGGCGCCTTCGGGCCCGGACGGCCTGTTCCCGGCTTTGCAGGCCCAGATACAGGCGAACCTGGCTATTTTTTACCTTGGCAAAGAGGATATACCTGCGGCCAGGGAAACGGTAAAAAAGGCTATGCTCTTAAACCAGTCGGCCCGCGACGGGGCAGTCCCGGCGTACCGGCTTTTTTCCCTTGTCAGCCTTTCCCAGGCGCGCCTTGACGACGCTATTGAATATATCACCTTCGCTATGGAGCAGTCCGAAAAAGCCCGGGAGTCCGAGGAGCTTGCAAAGGCTGCTTATTTCGCCGCAGGGATCCATTTTCTCTACGGCAACCTGTCCAAGGCGGAACGGCTGGCCTCTAAGGCTGAAGCGGCGGCCCTGGATCTGGGCCGTCCCGAATGGGTTGACAAGGCCCGTTTCCTTAAAGGGAGGTTCCGTTTCGAAGCAGGCGCCTACGGGGAAGCGCTGGAAGTTTTTGAATCCCTTGGGGGAAACGCCGCGGATGAAAAAGAGCGCACCCTTAAGGCCTGGATGTACCGGGCCAGGGTTTTCCTCAAGGCGGCCTCCGGGTTTTCCGCTTCTATCAGAACCATCAAAAAGCCGGATTCACCCAATTACGATGCCCTGCTTTTCGCCGCAGAAGCCGCTTTCCTGGCAGGGGATTACCAGGAGGCCGCCTCTCTGGCAGAAGCGCTTCTGGGGCTTCCTGATGAAAACCGCAGCGGGGATTTCCTTTTTACCGAACAGCCCGACTGGCAAAGCGGCTTTGCACAGTGCGAAACGATCCTTGTTCCCGCGAGACTTCTCAAGCCCAGGCTGGCGCTGGTTTACCTGGCCCTGGCCCGGGGACGCCTTGCCCTTCCCGGGGACGCCGGAAGCGGGCTGGTAAAGCGCATGCAGCAGCTTACCCGGGAAGAGCTTTTGAGCGACGGGGATCCTTACGATGTCTTCTGCTATTACGGCTATTACCGCCTCCTCCAGGGAACCGGCGCCGAGCGGGTGGACATGGGGACTGTGGTAAGCATGGCCTTTAAGCGGCTCCAGCGGCGCGCCAGCCGCATCGACGATCCAAAGACGCGGCAGGACTATATTTCCCTGAACCGCTGGAACAACGCCCTGAGTCTTGCGGCAAAGGAATACAAGCTCATATAATGGTGAAAATGGCGTAAACAAGGCTGCGGCCTTAACAGGAGTTTTTATGAGTACAATTAAGAAGGTGAAGACAGCGGTAGTGGGATGCGGGGTCATTAGTGAAATTTATCTTACGAATATGACCCAGGCTTTTGAGATCCTCGAAGTGGTAGGGTGCTGCGACATTATCAAGGAACGGATGGAGAGGAGGGCCAAACAGTTCAATATCAGGCAGATGACTATTGAGGAAATCCTCAATGATGAGAGCATCGAACTGGTTCTGAATATCACGGACCCTGTGAACCACCACCTTGTAAGTTCCCAGGTCCTGAACGCCGGAAAGAACCTCTATTCGGAAAAGCCCATCGACCTCTCTATCGAGGCCGCCAGGGAGCTGGTTCAGCTTGCGGACAAGAAAGGGGTGCTCTACGGCAACGCCCCGGATACCTTCATGGGCGAAGCAATCCAGACCGCCCGGTTTTATCTGGACTCAGGGCTCATCGGGGATGTTACGTCGGTATACGCCGTGCTGAACCGGGACGCCGGATTCCTGGCGGAACGGTTTCCGTTTACCGCGGGCCCCGGCGGGGGGATAGGCCTTGATGTGGGGGTCTATTATGTTACCGCGCTGCTTTCCATCCTGGGCCCGGTACAGCAGGCCGCCGGTTTCGTACAGACCCGGAACCCCGACAGGACCCACTACTTCCCCAATAAAGAAGACTTCGGCGGGAAATTCAAGCTTCAAGGCGAAAACCTGGTAACAGGGAGCTTCCGGTTTGAGAGCGGCGTTTTCGGCTCCCTGATGTTCAATTCCTGCAGCATCCAGAATGAAAAGCCCCTCATCGTGATGTACGGTACCGAAGGCATACTCTACATGCCGGACCCCAACCAGTTCGGCGGCGAGGTGAAGGTGATCCTCAAGGGCAAATCCGAGCCAGTTACCCTCCAGCCCACCCACGCCTTTTCCCAGAACTGCCGCGGCATAGGCCCCGCTGAGCTGGCCTGGTCCCTCAGAAAAGGCCGGAAGCCCCGGACCAGCAAGGAAATGGCCTTCCACGGCCTGGAACTCCTTTTGGGCATCTACAAGAGCTGCGAAACCGGAACGTTTTACCAGATGACCAGCACCTTCCGGTGCCCTAACCCCATACCCAGGGGCTACCTGGGCGAGAACTACGGCTCCCCTCCGGAAGCGGGCCTGGCGGTCTGATTCCGTGCGGTTCAGTGCGCTGCGCGGCAGTTCGCTGAACGGTTGACAAAGTCTGCCTTTTTTGTTATTTTGAAGGACCATTTCCAACGGCTTTATGCGGCCTTCCGGGCCGCTTGCCGGAAGAATGGTTTTTCGCCACGTAAAGGTGGCTTGGCGGCATAGCTCAGTTGGTAGAGCATACGGCTCATATCCGTAGTGTCATAGGTCCGATCCCTATTGCCGCTAAAGAAGAAAGCGTCATATCCCTGCTGAAGGTGTCCCACTGCCCTCTTGACAAAATTCCCTTCTTAGGGCATTGTACGCAAATCACAAAAAATCACCATCATGGAAAAGAGTGAGGCAAAAAATGGAACAGAAGTTTTTGGATAAAATGAATAAATCTCTTTTGGATCTGAAAAAGGAAATAATATCCAACCTGATTATCAATAACAAGGATTTCAAGGAAATTGTAGAGGGCATGGATCCCAAAGATCTGGCGGATGTCGCGTCTGACGACATTGACCGCAAGATGATAGAAGCCCTGGGTTCCCAGGATCTCAAGCGCCTCAAACTGATAGATTCGGCTCTAACCAGGATTCAGCAGGGCAAATACGGCCTTTGCATGAAATGCGGCAAAAAAATCCCCAAAGACCGGCTTGAGGCCATTCCTTACGCCCTTATGTGCATCGACTGCAAAACCGCCGACGAGAGGCGGAACCGTTAGCAGGGGCCCAGCCGTTCCCGGCTCCAGAGGGGGAGCCCGTCTTTTCTCCCTTCAAACAGAACGGTTTCGGTATACCCCGCTGCGAGCATGGTTTTAACGGCTTCCGGGTAATAGCCGTCCAGATCTTCGGGGCAGTGGGCGTCGGCGTTGATAACCATAGGAACCCCGTGCTCCCGGAAGCGCCGCAGCAGCGGGAGGGAAGGATAGGGGTCGTTGATGCGCTTGCGGTTCATGCCCCCGGTGTTGACCTCCGCGGTGATGCCGTACCGGCCCGCCAGGGCTGCTACGGCGGCGGCGCGGCGGCGGTAAACCGCGGAATCTTCGGAAAAAAAGCGGCTCTTCGAGTTGTTTTTTTTGATGAGATCCGGGTGTCCCAGGAGATCAAAGCCCCCGGAGCGTATCAGGGCTTCAACATTATCCCAATAGGCGTTTACGAAAGCGTCACTGTCCCCGCCAAAACCTTCCAGAAAGCCCTTTTCAACAATATCAGGAGAGCCGTCCACTTCAAACCAGCCCCCCTGCGGAGGAAGTACGCAATGGACCGAACCGATAAGGTAATCCAGCCCCATTTCCCGGTAATCGGCGTCAGCAGGCCCCATTAAGCCGGGGATAAAGTCCACTTCAAGGCCCAGGTACACGGCGAGCTTCCCTTCCCAGCGGCGTTTTGCCTCCCTTACAGCCTCGATGTACCTGGGAAGCTGCTCTTCCTGAAGGGTCCATGCCGAGGGGAGGCCTGTTTTCTTTTGGATCGGCGCGTGGGCGCTAAAACCCAGGGAACTGAAGCCTTTTTCCAGCGCAGCGCGGCAGAAATCCTCAACAGTTCCGTCCCCGTCGCAGAAGGATGTGTGGGTGTGTATGCAGGAAAGTTTCATGTTTTACGCCTCCTTGGAGATCCGGGGCTGATGTTGGGTAAGAAAATCCCCGGCTTCTTTTCTGAACCGTTCAAAAGCTTCCTTTAAAAGAGGATATGCGGCTTCAGCTTCCGGGAGATCCCGGTTTTTGAAGGCCGTTTCAAGCCTGGCCGCTGTTTTTCCCAGTTCCTGGGCCGACATAGTATACGCGGCGCCTTTAATCGTATGGGCTTCCCGCATGGCGGTATCCCAATCTTCGGTTTCTTTCAGGATCGGGAGGGCCGCTACCTGCAGGGCTGTCCGTTCCAGAAAACGGCCCAACAGGGACAGGGCCGCCTCATCGTTATCCATAAAGGTCTTCATTAGTTCCGCAGGATTGAAGATCGCCGCCGGCGCTTCCCTGGCGGTGTTTCCAGGGGCCTTTCCGGTTTCGGCCTCTTTGAAAGGCGCGATGATCTCCGCCCTGGCTTTGGTGTGCCGGATAAGGTCCGGCCCTTCAACAGGGATGGAAACCGCGTCGAAGCCGGCGCGTTCAGCGGGCTCTTGGGGGGCTATCCATTTACGGAGCATTTTCTCGACATCCGGCCGTTTGAAAGGCTTGATAAGGATGTCGTCGATCCCCGCGCTCCTGCAGCGGGCCTCTTCGTCCGAAAGAGCGCTGGCAGTAACGGCGATGATGGGCTTTGAAAAACCCTGTCTGCGCAGCGCCATAGCGGCCTCGTAGCCGTTCATGAGCGGCATCTGGATGTCCATAAAAACAAGGGCCACCGGGCTGGCCAGGGCCTTTTTCAGGGCGTCCCGGCCGTCATCGGCAAGGATGGAAGGATAACCCAGTTTGTCCAGGATCATAGCGAAGAGCTTCTGGTTGACCGGGTGATCTTCAGCGATAAGCACCGGAGGCCCGCTGCGCTCCGCCGGTTCGGGCCTGAAGGCCGCTGCTTGTTCGAAAGCTTCGGCTTCGGATTCCGAAACCGGCTCCAGTTCCCGGATGTCTTCAAGCTCCCTCCTTTCGCTCAAAATGGTGTTCACCGTATTGGCGAGAACCCGCCGTTTGACGGGTTTATTGATGTAAGCCCTGAACCACTTCAAAAGGGTCATCTTGGTATCTGCCCCTAAAAGGCCGTTAGGGACCATCAGGATAAGGGCTCCTTCACTAAGCCTGCTGTCGTTGCGGATTTCGGCCGCAAGCCGCCAGCCGTCCATGACAGGCATGATCATGTCGATGAAGCAGAGCTTATAGCCCCCTTGCCGGGCCGCCATTTTCCGCATCAATGCCAGGGCCTTTTTACCCGATTCAGCCTGATCGACGCGCCTGTAACCCAGATCGTGCAGGTAGGAACAGATGATGGTCCCGGAATCTTCCTGGTCGTCCACTACGAGAATCGGCGTATCCTGATCCCCTTCATGTTCAGGCAGCGGAGGAGGCGCCCCGTCTGAGCGTTCCAGAGGGATGGTAAAGCGGAAAATAGACCCCCCCTCCGGGTTTGGAAGCATTTCTATGCCCCCTCCCATGAGCTCCACCAGGTTCCGGGAAATAGCCAGCCCCAGGCCGCTCCCCCCGAACTGCCGGGTGTTTGAGACATCGGCCTGCATAAAGGTGGTAAAGAGTTTGTTCCTCACTTCCTCGCTGATCCCTATGCCCGTATCCTCTACCGACACCTGGACGGCTTCTTTCTTTTCCGGTCCCACAAGCCGGACCCTTACGGCAACGCCGCCTTTTTGGGTGAATTTCACCGCGTTTTTCGAGAGGTTTATAACAATCTGCCGGAATTTGCTCGGATCACCGCGGATAATAAGATCAGCCTCTAAAGGGATGTCCGTAACAATACCCAGGCCCTTCCTGTGGGCTTCCAGGGATATCATGTCCACCGCCTGCTCGACGGCCTGTTCGAGATCAAAGGAGATATGTTCGAGCTGCATCTTCCCTGCCTCGATTTTGGAATAATCCAGGATATCGTTAATAAGCGAAAGGAGAACCTCTGCGGCGAATTTTACCTGCCTGGAGTATTCGGCCTGTTCGTGATCCATGTTGGTATCCTGGAGCAGCTCGATCATGCCGATGATGGTCTGGATAGGCGTGCGGATCTCGTGGCTCATATTGGCCAGGAACTGGCTTTTGGCTTCCATGGCCTTTTCGGCGATTTCCTTGTCCTCCAGGAGCTTCTTTTCCTCCTGGCGTTCGACGGTCTTATCCTCGATCAAAAGGCCGATGAAAGGCCCCTGCTCCTCCCGGCAGGCCCCGGTTTCCCGATCCAGGAACCATGCCTGGATATTGTACCAGTTCCCCCCCCTCTCCCCCTCCCCCTCTTCCTGGGGATGGAGCGCGGTTTCAAAACTGATTTCCCTGGTTTCCCTGTTGATAAGCCGGGACAGGGACGCCCATAAGCGGGAAGTCTGACGGGAATCCAGGATGTCCTGTATCGAAAAAGGGGCGCTTTCGGCGTTCAGGGGGGAACCGCGCCGCAGGCCGGAAACGGGGAGGAACAGGGATTTGAACCGCTTGTTGGAATCCACGATAAACCCTTCGGTATCAAGGATCGCCATAGCTGCGCCGGATTCGGTATAGAACCTGAAAAAAAGATCCCGCCGGTTTTTTATTTTCATATCTGGTTCCATACCTGGCGCCTTGTCAAAAGTTAGCCTTTAGAATCTCCATGGATTTCTTAAAAATGTCTTCGGGTTTAAGGGGTTTTACCAGGTAGCTTTTAATGCCCATCTGGAAGGCTTTGATCACCGTCTCCCGCTGGGTCACTGCCGAAAGGACGATAATGGGGTACCTGATGTCCCTGGTCTGGAGGGCTTTGAGGACTTCAAAACCGTCCGCTTTAGGCATCATAAGGTCCAGGAACGCGAGGTCGAATTCCTCGGAATCCACGACAGCGATGAACTCGCCTCCGTCCGGGTATGTTTTTACTACTGCCCCTGTTTTTTGGAAGATGTTTTTTATCAGTTCCAGGATAACAAAGTCGTCGTCGATAGCCGCGATCCTGAGGTTCTGCATGGACTCCTTTATTTCTTCCATGGTAAGGCCCTTGCCGGCTTCGGCGTGGAACCTGAGGGCCATAGCCCCTTCTGAGGTCCCTGCCGAAAGGAGCTTTTCCCCGATGATTTCCGCTTTTCTTTCGGCGTATTCAACGCCGGGTTCGATTTCCGCCAAAAGGCCGTCCATAGCGTACTGGAGGTTGGTCACCACTTCGATATTGGAGTATTCCTTCCGGCCTCCGATAAACTGGCGGACAAAATCGTCCTTTGTAAGAACCCTGACAGAACGCGGCTTGGCCCGGGATGCCTGGAGCACCGTGTCCAGGAGCTTCTGCATATTAGGGGCGTCCGCAAAACTCAGCTTGATATCGCTGAGCATGATGATCACCTTAGGCACCCGTATCTCGTAAAGCCCCATGAGTTCGATGATTTTGAACCGCAGGAGGTCCAGCTTGTCCCGGTTCAGCCCCTGGGCGATTTCGATAAAGATGATGTCGTCGTTGACATGGGCCTCTATAATACAGGGGCTTTCATCAATATTGAACGGCATCCCTAAAAGCTCCGAAAGGGTGGCAAAAAGGGCGTCTATTTTAACCGGTTTGGTAAAGATCTTTTTGACATTATAAGGTACCAGCTCGATAAGCCGCTTCTGGTCGATGCGCTGGGCCAGGATTATCACCGGGATGTTTGCCGTATTGGGGTTGAGCTTCTTCTGCTTCAGCACTTCCATAAAATCCTGACGGTTCATCTGGTAATCTATGATGATGAGATCCGGGGACACGTTCCGCATCTTGGCAATTCCGTCCATAGCGTTGATGCCGGTGCTTACTTCTATGCCGTTGTCTGCCAGTTTTAGCTTGAGGTATTCCCTGAAGAGCGCCGACTCGTCTATGATAAGGATTTGCTTCATTATATA
>JAITEW010000114.1 GCA_031281855.1 Treponema sp. | reverse complement strand
GTCCCCGGTATAGTAAAGGAAAAGGCTAATCCCGTATCGATCCAGGGCTTTAATAAGATCCGCGATCAGATCCCTTGTAGAACAAGCCTCACCCGGTTTTGTTCCTATAATACGGTCGTAGGTCTCATTCGGAGCGCACAGGTATCTTGTACACTGTGTAACCGTGAACATAAGGTAATGGGCGCCGGCTTCCGCCAACTGGGCGGCAAGGCGTTCCACATCAAGAGCGTTCACACATTCATTCCAGTTTGTCTGTCCGGCGCCCTGGTTGACCACCCGGGCCGGATTATTCTGACAGCTATAGAGATAATGGGTAAAAACTCCCCATTTTTGATCCCTAAACCAGTCTTTAGGATTCATTTTTTGCCTCCGTATATAATGATGAAAATAGAGTTATTTGAGAATTATAATGCCCCGGCAGCTCCGTTAAGCGTTGTTTTAGCGTACTAAAATATCTCGTTAGCGCTAATAAAAGCCTGAACAGGGCCGTTTTGCGGTTTATAATGGGAAAATCAGCAGGTTTTAGAGATTTTTGATAATATATAGAGAAGAGTGGAAGAGGCGATGTGGGGGGGGGGGGGGGGGGATGACAATGAAAAAACCAGCCACAGACAAAAATTATATTGGTTGGTTACCCTTCATTACTACTTACTCCTCATAAAGACCCATTTTCTTCGAAAAACGAAAAAACGTTTTTCTATCGATTATATTACCATGGGTTTTTCCGTCTGTCAAGAAAGAAATTCACTTTTTATCACTTTTTTTCTTTTTTTGTTGTTTTTTCATAAGTATGCCGCACACATTCCCGGACTTCCTGTACCGTACCATTGGCTATAAAAGCGCCCGGTTCCTTGCTTACACGGCAATTGCGGCGCTTGAAAAATACCGTTATCATGTTGATCATGTTGATTGAGGAGAATTTAACATGACATCCCGCGAACTTGTCTATAAAACCCTGGATTTCGAAAACAAAACAGATCGGGCGCCCCGGCAGCTCTGGGCCCTGCCTTGGGCGGAAAACACGTATCCCGCCGAATACCGGGCAATAGTCGCCGATTTCCCTTCGGACTTTGCGGGTCCTGCCATTGCCTATAAGGAGAAGGGCATCGCCCGGGGCAATGCCTATGAAATAGGCGACTTTACCGATGACTGGGGCTGCCGTTTTATCAATCTCCAGCGAGGGGTTCACGGCCAGGTAAAGGACCCCCTGGTGCCCCCGGAAGATGAAGAATGGGACGATATAAGCCAAATTCATTTTCCCACCGAATGGCTGTCCTTTGAGATTGAGGACGTAAACCGTTTCTGCGCTTCGACGGATAAATTTGTTTTAGGGGGCTGCTGTCCCCGGCCGTTTGAGCAGCTTCAGTTTATCCGGGGCACTGAGCAGCTTTTTATCGATCTTGCCCTCCGTTCCGCGGGCCTTATGAAGTTCATCCAAAAGATGCACCAGTTCTACTGCGAACTTCTGGAAAAGTGGGCCAGGACCGATGTGGACGCCCTGAATATAATGGACGACTGGGGAACCCAGCGGGACCTCCTTATCCATCCCGATACCTGGACGGAGATCTTCAAACCCCTGTACAGGGATTACATCAACATCGCCCACCAGGCGGGAAAGAGGATGTTCATGCATTCAGACGGCCATACCCTGGCTATCTACCCACACCTGATTGAGCTGGGCCTTGACGCCTTCAACTCCCAGATCTTCTGCATGGGCATCGACAACCTGATCCCCTATAAGGGAAAAATCACTTTCTGGGGCGAGGTTGACCGGCAGCACCTGCTTCCTGAAGGCACAACCCGGGAAATCCATCAGGCTATAACCAAAGTCCGCGACGCCCTTTGGCAGGATGGGGGCTGCATAGCCCAGTGCGAGTTCGGCGCCGGGGCTAGGCCCGAAAATGTCCGCCAGGTATTTGCCAGTTGGGATGAACTGACAGGAAAGAAGCGGCCTTAAACACTGAGCGTCTCCAACGCCCCTAGCGCAGGCCTTTCCGCTTCCACCGGATGTACACCTGGCGCCCTGTGCCGTTTTCCTGCGGCCGCTCTTCGGTTTCAAACTGGGGAATGGTCCTGAAAAGATCGCCCAGTTTCTTAAAGCCGTAGTTCCGGGGATCAAACTCGCTGGATCTGTTGTTGATTTTCTGCCCTACGCCGCCAAGGTAAGCCCAGCCGGTCTCGTCGGCCAGGTCGTCCACGGCGTCCCTTAAGAGCTTGAGCAGTTTGCGGTCCACCTTGAATTCCTTCCTGGGCCTGGCGGCAGGGCGGGTTTCGTCCTCGTCGGCCTCTTCCTGGTTTTCCAGGAGGATCTCGGTGTAGATGAATTTGTCGCAGACTTTGACGAAAGCCTGGGGGGTCTTTCTTTCCCCAAAGCCGTAGACTGTACAACCGCTTTCCCTGAGCCTCGCTGCAAGGCGGGTAAAATCGGAATCGCTGGATACGATGCAGAAACCGTCCAGCTTTTCGCTGTAAAGAAGATCCATGGCGTCGATAATCATGGCGCTGTCGGTGGCGTTTTTCCCGGTAGTGTAGGAAAATTGCTGCATAGGCTGAATGGCGTTGGCCAGGAGCCGTTCTTTCCATGAACGGAGGTGGGTGCTGGTCCAGTCGCCGTAGATGCGTTTGACGCTGGCGACTCCGTATTTGGCGACTTCATCCAGCAGCCCTTCGATAATGGCAGGCTGGGTATTGTCCGCGTCGATAAGTACCGCAAGTTTTGCCTGGCTTATTTCGGCCTGGCTTGAAAAAGGCAGTAATGGCATAGTAGTTCTCCTGTAACAGGGGAGCCCGGCTGCGCCGGTCGTCACTCCCCGAATATTGATTGCTTAATCCGCCTTAAAAGGCTGATTTTCCCTAAAGGGAGGCGGATTTCCCTGTCTTCTTCCTGTGAAAGAGGTTTCAGAATCAGGACGCTTTCGCCTTCTTTCTTCTCCAATGCCGACGGAATCCCGGTAGTGGTATTGGTCCCTCCTCCGGGACGCGGCCAGGTAACCTCCAGGAGGGAGCCTGAGGCTATGGCCTGTTTGGCTATCACCGTTTTTCCCACATAATCAAGGCCCCGGGCTTCCAGCTTCTCGTACTTCACCGAAGCGCCTTCAAGCTGGGATTCGGTCAGTACCAGCCGCCGCTCGATACGGGCCTCCAGTTCGTCCCGTTCAGCTTTGGAAAGGCGCATACCCTTAAGCCGTGTCAGAAACTTTTCCTGTATAGATTGAGCAGGCTGCTTTTTTACCGTCCCTCCGGGCGAAGTTCCGGATAAAAAAAGCGGAGCTTCCAAACCGTCCAGAGAAGGGAAGGCGCTGAAAACGCCGCTGTTCGGTTTAGGAGTTTTTTTCCTTTCCGCCTGCCCTGACGGCTGGGCAATGATGTCCACCCCGGCTTTCTTCAGGGCCGCTACGGCTTCGCCGCTCTCGTCAGCATCAAGAAGGTAGACCCCTGGGGCAAGGGTTTTCCGTATCAAAGAAGCCACAGGCTCGGCCTCGGCAAGGTAGCGCCTGTCCCCGGCAAGGGTAAGGACCACCCCCTGGTGCAGGGACACAGCGGAGTACCGGGATTCCCAGTCTTTAAGGGTCCACTCAAGATTATCGCCCAGGCGGTTCAGGGACAGCCGCTTCAGCAGTTCCATCATGGCTTCCGAATCAATGCCCTGGTTAAAGCCCCGGACCGCGGAAGACCTGGTAAGTTCAAGGCTGGTTCCGGTAGTTCCCGTAACGGAACAGAAGGCCGAAAGCGCGAGGGCGTCGGCGAAAGAGATTTCAGGGTAAAGTACAAAGGAAAAAGATGAATTCATGACGATCGCCGCGCCTTCGGCGGTTTCGGCGCCTGGGCTTGAAAAAGAGGGGGCCTTCCAGTAATTCCCGTTTTCAACAAGCATTCCGGTTTTTCCCAGCGCGTCCAGAAGGGGTTCAAAGACCGGCTGCGCCTTGGCATCCAAAAGCCCGTACCTCCAGGCCCCCGGGCCGCTGAAGCTCTCTTGCTGCAGGATTTCAGCGATACGGCGAAGGGTGGTTCCGGGATACCGCCGCTTCTGATCCAGGGCGCCGCAGAAACGCCGGATAAAGGAGGCCGCTGCCTGTATGCGGTTCCGGGACAACCCGAAGCCTTCATCGCCTGAGCCGGTCAGATACAGGTAGATCCCTGCGGCCCAGTACTCCCGGCGTTCCCTGGGGTTGAGGCAGGCGAAATCCCTGATACGGCCGGTTTCAGGAACGAAGCGCTCCCCTTCGGCCCTGAAGAGCCCAAGCTGCTGGAGCGCGCCTGCGGCGAGGTTCAAATCCAGAGACTGGAAGAACTGCTTTCCTTCATCAATAACCTTTTTGCGGATTCCGCCTTCTGTCTTGAAAAATTCTTCTTCTTCTGAAATAAAAGCGAAAAGGGCGGCCAGTATCCTCCCGTCTGCTATAAAAGCGGGTCCCTTTTTCCCTTCATCCCCGTCTTTAGCCGCCTGGGAAGGAAAGAGCACGCCGCTCTTTGCGATGAAAGGCGCAAGAACAGGTTCCAGCACCGGGTTCAGGGCAAGGCGCCGGGATTCCCCATCGTTCACCTGGTACAGGATGAGCCGTTCCTCCAGGTTGAGAAGCAGGCTGTGGAGTTCCGCGTAAGCCAGTTCGCCGGAAAAAAACCGTTCCAGATCCTTGTGCTCCGGTTCACGGAGGAGGGCGACTGCGGCGATGATCTTATGATCCTGCTTGTCGATATACCCGGCTATGGTCTGCCGTATCTCTTCCCGTGAAAGCAGGGCAAAAAGATCATCCATAAGCCGCTGCTTGTTGAAAGGGGTTTTGATGTTTCCAAAGATGCTCCGCATAAGTTCAAAGAAATTCGAATCCTGAAGGGTCATCAGGGCTGATTTCCATTCCTCTACAGGGCGGAAACACGAAGGGGCTTTCATCATTTTGCCCCCCCTCTGGCGCCCGGGGCCTGCAGTTCTTCGGATGTCCAGTGCTGGATGGAATACTTATACCCCTGTTCTGCCAAAAACTGCTGGCGGTTGGCGGCAAACTCTTCTTCCACTGTGTAGCGGGACACCAGGGTGTAGAACCAGGAATTGCGGCCCTTTTCCTTGGGCCTCACGATGCGCCCCAGCCGCTGGGCTTCTTCCTGCCTTGAACCAAAGGCCCCGGATACCTGGATAGCCATAGACGCGTCAGGAAGATCGATAGCGAAGTTGGCCACCTTGCTTACCACAATGACCCTCACTTCCGCTTTTTTGAAAGCTCCGTAAATGCGCTCCCGTTCGTTGTTAGGCGTTTTCCCGGTAATAAGGGGGGCTTTGAGGAGCTTAGCCAGGGATTCGAGCTGGGTCAGGTACTGGCCGATGACCAGGATTTGATCCTCAGGATGGTTCTCTATCAGTTCCAGAACAGCTTCCTCCTTGAGGGGGTTTTCGCTGGCTATACGGTACTTCTCCCTGGAAGCGGCTACGGCATAGGGGATCTTGAGCTTTTCCGGGAGATCGAGGCGTATTTCGGTGCAGAAAGCCTCGGCGATCCAGCCCTTCCCTTCGAGATCTTTCCAGGGCACGTCGTAGCGCTTAGGCCCAACCAGGCTGAACACCGCATCTTCCGCCCCGTCTTCCCGTACCAGGGTAGCGGTAAGGCCCAGGCGCCTCACTGCCTGAAGTTCCGCGGTTACCCGGAAGACCGGAGCCGGGAGAAGGTGCACCTCATCGTAGATAATGAGCCCCCAGGGGCGTTCCCTGAAAAGCCTGAAATGGGGAAAATCCGCTTCCTTGTCAGGCCGCCAGGTTATGATCTGGTACGTCGCCACAGTAACCGCAGCGGCGGCCTTGGAATCCCCGGTATACTCCGCAATATCTTCAACCTTGAGATCGGTCTTGTCCAGAAGCTCCTCGATCCACTGGTGCACAGCGGCCACATTGGTGGTCAGGATCAGGGTGTTGGTTTTGAGAAGGGACATAAGGGTCATGCCAACCACTGTTTTCCCGGAACCGCAGGGAAGCACCACTACGCCGTAACCTGTACCCGGCCCGCCTGATCCAAACACCGCCCTGGCGGCTTCTACCTGGTAATCCCTCGGCGCGAAGGGCCTCCCCGAGGCGGCCTGCTCTTTAAGGCCGATGTCGAGAAATTCCCCTTTTACAAAAGGCGCCTCGTCCTGAACCGGCCAGCCCAGGCGTATGAGTTCCCGCTTAACGCTGCCCCGGTCGGTAAACTTCAGCCTGAATCCCAGGGCGGTTTTCTGCAAATACTTTTCCAGGCTCCTGGCGGAACCGATTTCCTTCATGATAGCCTCGTCGCCTGCTACAAGGAAAAGTTCCTCAGGGAGTTCGGCGCCGTCCCCGGCTGCTGGGGCAGTGCCAAACTGTTTCCTTAAACTTGCCTCAGGCAGAAGCCGGATCTTCCCGTACCGGGCCATGGTATCGGCAAAGCCGCCGGTAACCCCTCCGGGGATGGCGTAGCGGGTATATTTGTTCAGGACCGCCGTAATATCCTCAGGCGTGAAACCCGCGCTTGCGGCGTTCCAGAGAGAAAGAGGAGTAATACGGTAGGTATGCATGTGTTCAGGCGACTTCTCCAGCTCCGCGAAAGGCAGTATGTCCGCCCGGGCTTCTTCAGCCCAAGGGGCGTGCACATCCAGCAGCAGCGTACGGTCGCTTTGAACAATCAAGGGGTTATCAGGCCTGGGCCCGCCCGGATTCCCGGAATCAAAAGCCATAACCATATTATTATAGAGAAAACGCACGGAAAATTCTACAGTTTCCGGCTAAAATTCACTAGCCAGGCCCGGAGGTCTCCCCTGGGCCTGGCCGGCGCTTTTATCGCAGCCTACGCTACATAGCTCTCCAGCAGCCGCTGGCGGGAGGGGTGCTGGAGCCGTTTGAGGGCCTTTTTTTCAATCTGGCGGATCCGTTCCTTCGTAAGGTTAAAGCGATCCCCGATTTCTTTGAGGGACATAGGCGCATTATCGCCCAGGCCGTACCGGTACCGGATGATATCCGCTTCTTTGTTGTTTAAAGTTCCCAGCATGTTTTCAATATCATCCTGTAGTGCCGCTTCCAGGGCATGCTGATCCGGGGCCTTGTAGTTTTCGTCTTCGATAAAGTCCCCTACACTGGAAGAGTTTCTGTCGGTGTAAATGGGGTTCTCCAGCGATACCATCTCGCGGCTGATGTTGATAATCTCCGCAACCTGCCCGGCGTCCATATCCAGAAGCTGGGCGATTTCTTTGATTTCCTCTTCCTGGCTCTGGCTGTTCCGGATCATCTTCCGCGCTTTTTCAATCTGAACCAGTTCGTTCGCCCGGTTCAGCGGAAGCCGGATCATCCGGGATTTTTCACATATCGCCTTCAGAATAGCCTGGCGTATCCACCAGACCGCGTAGGATATAAAATGATAGCCTCTTTCGGCGTCGTAGCGCCCAATAGCGTTCAAAAGACCGATATTGCCTTCGCTTATCAGGTCTGAAAGGGGCAGGCCCTGTCCCTGGTATTTTTTTGCGACATTGACCACGAAACGCAGATTGGCGCTTACCAGCTTATCCCGGGCCGCAATGCTTCCCCGGGCAGCCTCCCGGGCAGCCTTGTCCTCTTCATCCTTAGTCAGAAGAGGAATCCGGTTGATTTCTCTTAAATAGAGAAAGAGAATATTTTCGTCAGAATTTAACGCCGATGAACGTTCCGCTTTTCTGGTCTTAGATTTCGTCATCCCTTACTGCCTCCGGGCTTTTATTTCACTTATATACAAGCAAAAATCATGCCAAGATAAGGCAGTTTCATCATTTTTTCAATTTTTTCAAAAAATTTAAGAAATCACGTAATTCCTTATAATATAAGGAGTTACGACAACAAGTTACAAGTGAAAGCGCCGGGCCTTTCAAATATTGCAGGATCTGTTCTCGTATGCCCGCCTTTCCGGTTCCTGTGAGGATCATAATGACTCTATTCCTCAAAATCGATAAAAAAGTGGGTCAAAATACCCCACTAGCGGAAATAATCAGGAATTTCGCTTCCAATATGCCCTGTTTTGCATTATTTCCTTGACCTTTATGAGATATTTTTTGTATATTCTATTTAATCTTATACTCAATTTCTCAAAGATGACACGATGTCATCATTCAACGGAGGTATATATGAAAGTCAAGCCTTTGGCAGACCGGGTCCTGGTAAAACTGGAGAAAAACGAGGCCAAGACCGCAGGGGGTATCATTATCCCCGACACTGCTCAGGAAAAAACCCAGCAGGGTACGGTTGTCGATGTAGGGGATGACAAGGATGTGATCAAGGTCAAAGCCGGCCAAAAAATCATGTACGATAAGTACGCCGGCACCCAGATCAAAATCGACGGCGCCGAGTATCTCATCATCAAGATGTCTGATATTCTGGCAGTCATCGACTAAACGCGCCCGTATTTCGCCCCTAAAAACCCGGTCACGCGACCGGGTTTTTTACTTTTTTGCAGGCAAACGCGCCTGCCGGACCCGAAGGGGAGCTCCCAGGCAGGCGGATTTGTTGCTAATAGACGCCTGATGTGTCCAGCCTCCGGAGTTCATAGCGCGCGTTAAGGTTCTCAGGGTCCAGGGCCAGGGCTCGTTCCAGGGCGTTGCGGCTTTCGGCGCGCCGGCCCAAGGCTTCCAGGCAGCGGCTGATTCTCATCTGCACCAGTGCGGCGTCCCGGCTGTCCCTGACCAGCGCGGCGGCTTTCTCGTAAGCGTCCAGTGCCGCCTGAATGGCCCGGCGGCTTTCCTGGAGTCTGGCGATGTTGGCAGGGATACGCCAGTCCGGGGGAGAATGTTTTTCCATGGCGTTTTTGAGCAGCTTTTCCGCTTCGGCGCTTTTCCCTTCCCGGATAAGGGCCAGGCTGCGGTGGAGATCCATCCAGGCGCCGTTTATTCCATGCGCCGTTGCGACTTTGAGGAGCTGGGCTGTTTCGGCATAGCGTTTCTGGCGGTCAAAGTAGTAGCCCCCCCAACGGTACAAGGCTTCGGATTCGGGGTGGCGGCCAAGGAGGAGCCAAACTTCAGCTACCGAACGGTCCGGCTGCCATGCGTCCAGCCTGCGGCGGAGAAGCTCCAGATCCAGAAGCGGGTTGTTCCTGAGGGTTCCTTCATCGAGAATGGCGATGCTTCGCGGTGCGTCCTGAAGCCGGGTGTAGCGGATAATTCCATAAAGCCCGGGCCCGTCGATATTCGCGCGGAAATTTTCCCCTGTTCCGGCGGCAAAAAGTTTCTCCAGCCACGAAGCGGCCTCGGCTTTGTCCGCTGCTGTAGCCGCCAGGTTGTAAAGGCTCCTGGATGAAAGCTCCGTCAGGGAACGGGAGCCTGAAGGGGAAGCCAGGGCTCTCCAGATATTCCTGGCCCCGGCAATTTCTCCTGCAAGGAACAGGGAGTCGGCCTGCCGCCCCAGGCCGGCGTCTCCCAGGCGGGAAAAAAGCTCGGCTGCCCGCATGGGGTTGTTATAGTCGTAAAAGTACTCTGCCCCCAGTTTAAGGCAGGCGCTGTCTGAAGGTTCTTCCTGTATCAGGTTGTTGATCCTCACTGCCGCGCCTGAGTCCCCCAGGACTATACGCAGGAGCATTTCATCGATTCTGAGATCTTTTTGCACCTTTGCGGGTATCCGGGCGAGTCCGGCCGAAAGCAGTTGTTCCATTCCCGCCACAGAAACCGCTTGTTCCGGATCCGCCAGAGTGCCCAGGAGAACATGGAGGCTTAAAAGCAGAGATGCGTAACGGGGCTGGGTTAGCCTGGCGGCGCAGGCCAGGACGAACTCCCTGTCTTCAGGACCGGGTTCTGAAAGGAGCAGGGCCTCTGCGGCCGCTGCCGCCAGAGGGACGGAATACGGATACGCTTCCGCTCCTTCCCTGGCGGACCTTTGGTACTCAGGAATAAGGCCGGGGTTTCCCCGGACCCCCTCCCTCCGGCGTTTCAGGACCGAAAGCCGCTCTTCCTGGGTTTTGGCGCGTTTTTCCAGCCTATTAAGGCGCTTCTCAAGCCCTGCGGGACTTTCCCGGGAAACCAGGGCGTCGTATTTTTCCAGTTCACGGGCAAAGCCGCTCCCTGAACCCGGGTTTTGCGGGAAAACGGCCTCGTTGCGTACTACAGAATAGAAAACCAGCGCCCATGAAAGGATCAGGGCAAGCAGGAGTCCCGCAAGGCCGGCCAGCTTGAGGGGGTTTCCTGAAAAAAACTGCTTAAACCAAAGCCTTATGGACGCCATGAAGGGACTTGTGGATACTGTCCAGGACGCCGTTTATAAAACGGTAGGAATCATCGGTTCCGAATTCCTTGGAAATGCCGATTGCTTCGTTGATTACAATAGAAGGGGCCGTTTCATCCTGGTACATCAGGGTATAAGCGCTCATCCTCATGATAGCCAGATCCACCCGGTTAAGCCGGGTTATGTCCCAGTTTTTCAGGTGGCTGCTTATCATGGCGTCTATGGCGGCGATGTTTTCCACTGTTCCTGTTATCAGAAGCCGTGAAAAAGCGAAGGTTTCTTCATCAAGAGCGGTTTTTTTTTCATTTTCCAGCCACGGAAAATCGAGCAGCCCTTCGGGGATGACCGCTTTTCCTGTTTGGCTGTAGACCAGATCCCAGGAATAGAGGGCCTGGAAGGCCAGAATCCGCCCTTTTCTCCGTGACGCCATGTACTACCAGTTCAAGTTGGATTCGTAAATCTGATAAGGATTCCCTGCCCGCAGTTCGGCGACCAGTTCCTGGGTAACTTTTTCTATCAGCGCCTGTTCCCGTTCCTGCAGCATGCTGTTGCCGATATAATCCCGCACTGTTACCCTGGTGCCAAGCTGGAATATATCATCCAGTTCCAGGTTCTTCTGTTCATAGGTTTCGGTTATCTTGATGATCTGGAAACCCCGGGTGTTCTCGATCAGTTTGGAAACTTCCCCTTGCTTCAGGCTGAAGGCGACAGTGATAAATTCGGCGCCTACTACCTGCTGGGCCTGGGTGTTCCTGGGCAGATACCCCCCGTCTCCGGCCTGGTACTCCGAATTCGGGGCCCGGCCCTTCGCCATAGCTTCGTCGAATTTCGCGGGACTGTTCCCTATCTCCCGGACGAGTCTGTCCGCAATCTCCTTGGCTTTGGCTTTGGAAGCAGTATCGGTAAAGGCGGCCTGGATCATGGAAAAACGCACGGTTTCCGGCCGCACCAACTCGGCTTTGGCCAGATTATAGGCGTTTCTGATCTCCTCTTCTGTAGGAGCCTTGAGGCTGTTGAAGGAATCCTTTTTTTTCTCCATAAGGTACTTCTGGATAAGGAGCTGTTTTTTAAGCTGCTCCCTGAACGCAGGCAGTTCAAGGCCTGTCTCGTTCCTGATAGCAGTGGCGAATTCGGCGTCCGTAGGCTGGCGCTGTATAGTCTGGGACATGCTGGTTCTCAGCTCCTGGAGCCTCTGGTTTACCTCGTTGTCCGTAATGGTGATCTTGTCCCGTTCCGCGGCCTGGGAGGCCAGTTTTTCGTTGATCATCATATCCAGAACCTGGCGTCTTTCCGTGTTGCTCAGGGCCCGTCCGGCCTGTTTTTCATACCGTTCGACCTCGGTACGGTACTGTTTTACCGTAATAGGCTCGCTCTTGGTCAGCCTCACAATAGCGGCAGGCTGCAAGTCCGACTGAGCAAACCCCGGGGCCGCCAAAGAGGCCGCAAGGATTAAAAGGCTTATTATACGTTTCATGTTCATTCCTGTATCACCTGAATAATAAAAACATCCCGGTTTTCACAGGTTACGAAACCGGCAGGCCTGTCCGGGCCTTTTTCACTAAATCAACTATATACCATATTAAAGGAAAAAAACAGATCCCCTATTCAAGGACCGCCCGTATCCTGCGGACCCCTGCTGACGAGGACTGCTCTTTCTGGATGACGAAGGTACCCAGCATCCCCGTGCGCTCCACATGGGGGCCGCCGCAGACTTCTTTGGAGAAAAAATCCGCAGGGGAATTGCCTATCGTGTATACTTTGACCTGGGATTCGTATTTTTCACCGAAAAGGGCTGTCGCCCCTGCGGCTTTGGCGTCCTCCAGGCTCATCACGTCCATCTTAACAGGAAGATCCTTCCGTATCGCCTCGTTCACTATATCCTGGACCTTTTGGATTTCCTCCCCGGTCATAGGCGCAGGATGGGAAAAATCGAAGCGCATGCGTTCAGCGGTGATATTGGAACCCTTCTGGGCCACATGATCCCCAAGCACCGTGCGCAGGGCCTTGTGCAGGAGGTGGGTGGCGGTGTGGTACTTTGTAGCGATTTCGCTGTGATCCTGGAGGCCGCCCTTAAAGACCTGATCGCCTCCGGCTCTGGAAAGTTCCTGGTGCTTTTTGAAAGCCTCGTCGAATTCCCCGCGGTTCACGGTCATGCCCTTTTCGGCAGCCAGCTCTTCGGTAAGCTCGATGGGAAACCCGTAAGTGTCGTAGAGCTTAAACGCCAGCCGGCCCGACATGATCTTCCTGGGGTCTTTCAAGAGGTTGGGAAGGAGCTTTTCAAACTCATGCTCCCCTTTCTGGAGCGTTTCGAGGAATTTCTTTTCTTCCTTGTCCAGTTCTTCTATAATACGCGCCTGGTTTTCCTGAAGTTCCGGGTAAGGGCCTTTGAATTCATTTACCACTACCTGGGCGATAGGGGAGAGGAGGATCTTGTCCTCGATTCCCAATTTGCGGCCATGCCGCACAGCCCGCCTGATGAGCCTGCGGAGCACGTAGCCTGCGCCTACGTTGGAAGGGCTGACCGCTTTCGGGTCCCCAAGGATAAAGGCCGCTGTCCGGGTGTGGTCGCAGATGATGCGTACCGATTTGTCCATGCTGGGATCGGTCCCGTATGTATACCCTGCGGCGGCTTCTACAGCCCGAATAATAGGGGCGAAGCCTTCGGTTTCGTAGACTGAATTTTTACCGTTAAGGATGGTGACGGTCCGTTCTATGCCCATGCCGGTGTCCACGCAGGTGCGCGACAGGGGCTCGTACTTCCCCTGGGCGTCCTTGTTGTACTGCATGAACACGTCGTTCCAGATTTCAAGCCACTTGCCGCAGGAACAGCCCGGTTTGCATTCAGGCCCGCAGGGCTTATCCCCTGTATAGTAGAACATTTCCGAATCCGGGCCGCAGGGGCCGGTAGTTCCCGCAGGGCCCCACCAGTTGTCCTCTTTAGGCAGGTACGCGATGCGGTTTTCCGGGATGCCCAAAGATTTCCATACTCCTGCGGATTCCTCGTCCCTGGCAGCATTCTCGTCGCCCGCGAAAACCGTGACCCCAAGCTTCTCTACCGGAATCCCCAGCCATTCGGGGGAGGTGAGAAACTCGAAACTCATTCTGATAGCCTCGTCTTTGAAGTAGTCCCCAAGGGACCAGTTCCCAAGCATCTCGAAAAAGGTGAGGTGGCTCGAATCGCCTACGATATCGATGTCCACCGTGCGTATGCACTTTTGATAATTCACCAGCCGCTTCCCCGCAGGATGCTCCTCTCCCAGGAGGTAGGGCACCAGGGGGTGCATCCCGGCAGTGGTAAAGAGCACAGTGGGATCGTTGTCAGGAAACAGGGACTTGCCCTGGATCTGGGCGTGGCCCCTGGATTTGAAGAATTTTATGTATTTGGACCGGAGTTCACTGGCTGTCATAATGCAATTATACTAGGGAAGCGCTTTATCGCCAAGGGGGGAGTGTAACCGGACCGCCACCACTATGGTAAGCCATGTAATTATCAAAACCGGATTTGTCGAGAAAACTTATGCA
Source organism: Treponema sp. (assembly GCA_031281855.1). Taxonomy (GTDB): domain Bacteria; phylum Spirochaetota; class Spirochaetia; order Treponematales; family Breznakiellaceae; genus JAITEW01. Next base: position 27 of record JAITEW010000114.1, on the reverse strand, counting down.
AAAGCGGTGGCCATGTCCACGGTATTT
>JAITEW010000095.1 GCA_031281855.1 Treponema sp. | reverse complement strand
GGGGGGGGCCCCCCCCCGCGGACGGCAAGACGTGACTATACTACAACAAAAGAGCGGCGATCATGTACAGCATACCCCCTTTTTTCGATACGTCTATGGGCCTTTCACAAAACCCGGCTGGTGCGAACCCTGGGTCCGATAGAAAAGCCCCGATACAACGAAGCATTTATATGTATCGTATCATGGGTTTATCCTTTTGGCAAGCTAATTTTTCGATTTTTTCCTTTTTTCCCTGTTTTCAAACACCCTGTTATCATCTATAATAAAACAAAAGCAAACAGCTCCCGGACCGGCACAGCCGCCTGGGTTTAAGGAGGCGCGGAATTGAAACAATACCTTCTCCGGCACATCTTTGCCTTTACAGCCTTCCTTTGGGTTTCCTCTGCCCTTCCGGCGCAAGACACGGAATTGGTAATGCTCGAAGCCGGAACCTTTATGATGGGAAGCCCTGCTTCCGAAGTTTCCAGGCACGGGGATGAAGATTTGCACCAGGTGATGGTAGGGAGCTTCTATGTTTCCCGCCATGAAGTAACCCAGCGTGAGTATGAAATAGCGACAGGCCGGAATCCAAGCAAGGCTATGGGCGCCAGCCTTCCGGTGGAAAATGTAAGCTGGTTCGATGCCGTGCTCTACTGCAATGCCCGGAGCGTCCTGGAAGGTTTTACCCCTGCCTATACCGTACGGGACACGGAGATCATCTGGGATCACACCGCCAACGGGTTCAGGCTCCCTACCGAAGCTGAATGGGAATACGCCTGCCGGGCCGGGACCTCTACTCCCTTTAGTTCAGGTTATAACATCAGGACGGATCAGGCGAACTATGACGGCAACTTCCCGTACAACCGTAACCCTAAGGGAACAAACGCCGCAGCGCCGGTTCCGGTGATGAGTTACCCCCCGAACCCCTGGGGCATATACGACATGCACGGCAATGTGTCTGAATGGTGCTGGGATCAGTACCGGGCGGACAACAACGCCCGGGATTTGGACGGCTCCCTGGATTCCCCAGGGGTTATCCGCGGCGGGAGCTGGTACAGCGAAGCCGGGTTCCTCCGTTCAGCAAGCCGGTCGTCAGCGGCCCACAACGCCGGAAACGGCTATACGGGTTTCCGTGTCGTGCGGACGGCTTTTTAGCTGTACCGGAAAATACGTAAACCGGAGGAAGCTATGCGGTCTAAAACGCCGGTCGTCCTTTTACTTAGTCTTTTGATTCTGGCCGTACCCTGCCTCTGTTTTGGCGAAGGATTCGCCGAAGGCGTTTCAGCGAGAACCAGAAACCGCTACAGAGCGCAAAACGGAATCATCATTCCTCCGGAAGAAATCCGTTCCGATTCCTGGATTGGTTCATTCGATTACCATTATCCTGATCCGGAATCCGACTTGGGCGTCTATGTTTACAACCGTCTCAATCCGCAGGGCCCTTTGGGAAGAGACGGGCTGCTTCAGATAGGACTCAAGGGGAAGACCCAGGGCTTCGGCGGGCTTCCGCCCCTGAACCTCGCCCTGGTGGTGGACACTTCTGCTACCATGAAAGACGGCGGAAGGATCGAATGGATAAAAGACTCTCTTGCCAAACTTGCCGGGAAGCTGCGGCCCTTTGATTCCCTCGCGCTTGTCAGTTTTGACGACAGCCCCCGGGTGGTTTTTGAATCAGCCTTAATGGACAGCCAGGAAAAAATCAGGGCCTTTACCGCAGCGGTGGACAGCCTTGATCCCCAGGGGGGCACGGATCTTGAAGCCGGTCTGGGCATGGGATACGAACAGGCAAAGATCCACTACCACGAGAGATCCGTCAACCTGGTGCTTCTGTTTTCCGACGGCGATGAATTTTCCTCCCGCCTGGCCCAGGCTTACGCCCATTCCGGCGATATCCGCATTTCCCTGATGTGGGACAACAGAAACGATCTGGACCTGCATGTAATAACTCCCAAAGGGGAGGAAATTTATTTTCATAATATGCGCGACTCTTCCGGGGGCTGGCTCGATGTGGACCGCAATGTACTCGGCGAGACCGCGGAGCCTGTAGAGAATATTTTCTGGTACGATGATTCTGCTGCCAAAGGCGAATACCAGGTATGGGTGCAGAATTACGGTTTTCACGAACCTAACCGCGAGCCTTACCCTTTCAGAGTGGAGATCAAAAACGGCGGCGAATATTATTATTACAACGGCGTTGTCAGCAATTACGGCAGTGCCAGCAACAAACTGGTCTGTACTTTTGAATATCAGGGAAACGATACCCTTGCGGGGATCTTCGAAATGGCGGAGCTTCACAGGCAGCAGGGTGTTTCCGTTTCCGCCCTGGGGATAGGGGGCAATTTTGACGAAGAGCTGCTTCGGGCTCTCGCGGCTTACGGGCAGGGCAGCCTGCGGGAAGCGGAGAACCGGGAAGATCTGATCGAGATTTTTGATAACGACCGTGAGTTTGAGCGTATCGCGGTTCTTGCAGCCAGGGATATTGAGATGGAACTGGAATTTTCGTCGTCAGTGGAAATCCGGGGGGTCTGGGGTCTT
>JAITEW010000093.1 GCA_031281855.1 Treponema sp. | reverse complement strand
CGGGTCCCGGAACCTTGAGGCAGAAGGAACTCATCGACGCCGCGCTGGCTGATGTAAAAGAAGCCCTGGATCTGGCGGACAAAGGGGAACCCCTGGATGTCATAGCCCCCCTGTTACGGACAGCGGCGGAAAGCCTTGGGGAGATTACCGGAGAAGTCTCAACAGCGGATATTCTGAACGCCATGTTCAGCCGTTTCTGTGTCGGGAAATGAGCGGGACCGGGAAACTGCTGTCCTGCTTCAGTAAAGACAAAAGCAGATTCCGCTTGATCCCGGGCAGCAGGGATGGCTACAATACAAGCTATGAAAGCCCTGGTAATGACAAAGCCCGGCGAATTCGCCTTCCAAGAGCGGCCCCGGCCTGAGCCGAAAAACGACGAGCTCTTGCTGAAGGTGTTACGCCTTGGGGTCTGCGGTACGGATCTTCACGCCTTTGAGGGAACCCAGCCTTTTTTTTCCTACCCCAGGGTAGTGGGCCACGAACTTGCGGTGCAAATCGCGGGGATTCCCGCTTCGGCGCTGGCATCTGCCGGGAAGCTCAGGGAAGGGGACCTGGTTTCAGTGCTTCCCTATCTCTCCTGCGGCTCCTGCGCTGCGTGCAGGAAGGGGAAGACCAACTGCTGTACCAGCCTCAAGGTCCTGGGGGTCCATGTTGACGGCGGCATGCAGGAATACCTTACCGTCCCGGCCCAATACGTCGTGCCTGCCGGGAAGCTAAGCCCTGCGGATATTTCCCTGGTAGAGTGCTTTTCCATAGGTTTCCACGCCGTGCGCCGGGCCAGCCCTCTTAAAGGGGAAGCCGCCCTGGTGGTGGGAGCAGGGCCTATCGGCATCGGGGTCATCCACGGCCTCAAGGAACAGGGCGCGAAGGTGATTGTTCTTGATATCAACGCCAAACGCCTCGGTTACGCAAAGGACACGGCCAAAGCGGACTACTGCATCAATTCAAAGGAAACGGACCCGGTGAAGGCGCTGGCGGATATTACCGGCGGCGAAATGCCGCCCCTCGTGATGGACGCCACAGGGAACGCCGCTCAGATGATGAAAACCTTTGACTTCGCCGGCCCGGGGGGAACCATCGTCTTTGTGGGGCTGGTCCGTTCGGACATCACCTTTGCCGATCCGGTCCTTCACGCCAAGGAGATCACCCTTATGGCAAGCAGAAACGCGACAAAGGAAGATTTTGCCGGCGTCATAGCCGGGATAGAAAGCGGCAGGGTGGATACATCCGGTTTTGTAACCCACACAGCTTCGCTGGAAACCGCTGCCGCCCAATTCCCTCTCTGGATAAAACCCGAAACAGGCTGCATAAAAGCGGCCGTTGCTGTATCTTCATGAAGCCTGCCGCCCGAATGCCCCCTGATGAGGCTGCAGGGGTAAAGTACATCCTCATGGATATTGACGACACCCTCACGAGGGACGGGAAGCTCCTGGCTTCAGCCTACAACGCCTTGTGGAAGCTCCGGGAGGCTGGCCTCAAAGTCATCCCTGTTACCGGAAGGCCCGCCGGGTGGTGCGACCTTATCGCCAGGGAGTGGCCTGCCGACGGGGTCATAGGGGAAAACGGCGCCCTGGCGTTCTGGGAAGAAGACCGGCCCGGGACAGGCAGGCTCAGGACCCTCAAGGCCGAATACCACCCTAATGCGGTTAAAAACGATCACCCCCTGCTGGGGCGGGTAAAGGAGCGGGCCTTTGCCGAATTCCCGCAGCTCAGGATGGCTAAGGATCAGTTCGCCAGGCTTTTCGACATGGCCCTGGATTTCGCCGAAGAGGACCCGGTGCTGCCCCTGAGCGCCGCGGAACGGGTCAGGGCCATTGCCGCCGAAGAAGGGGCTATGGCCAAGGTGTCCTCAATCCACATAAACATCTGGATAGGAAACTACGATAAGCTCTCTATGGCGGAACGTTTCCTTTCCCGCCGCTTTGGCTGGAAAAGCGGCGAAGAGGACCGCCAGGTGGTTTTCGTAGGGGACTCCCCTAACGACGAGCCCATGTTCGCCCGTTTCCCGCTGGCCTGCGCTGTGGCCAATGTGCAGCGCTACGGGAATCTCATCAGGCATCTTCCGGCGTATACTGCCTCAAAAGAATGCGGCGACGGTTTCGCGGAAATCGCCGAAACCATTCTCTCCAAACGGAAATGAAGGACAGGATCATAATGAAAGAGCGTTCCCGCAGCCTCCAACGGGGCCTGGTCCTGCTCTACGAAGACCGGGATATCATAGTTGTGGACAAACCGCCGGGGCTCCTCTCTATTGCCAGCTCAGGGGAACGGGACAAGACCGCGTACTGGATACTTTACGAATACCTCTGCACAAAGGGGGAAAAAAGGCGGCCTGCTGTGGTGCACCGCCTGGACCGGGATACTTCGGGGGTGATGATCTTCGCCAAATCGGAACAGATAAAAAAGAAGCTCATGGATAACTGGGACGCCCTGGTAACCGAGCGGCGCTACACCGCTGTAGTTGAAGGCTCAATGGACGCCTGGCGCAGGGACGGCAAAACCGAAGGGGTTATTGACGCCCCTTTGGGCGAAGGCCCGGGCGGCAAAGTCATCGTAACGGAAATAGGCAGGCGCGCCGTTACCCGCTGGAAGCTCCTTGGAAGTTTTTCCAAAAAAGGAACCTTCTATTCCCTGTTGTCCCTGGAACTGGAAACAGGCAGGCGCAACCAGATCCGCGCCCATCTTGCGTGGATAGGGCGCCCTGTGGCGGGAGACAAAAAATACGGCGCGAAAACCGATCCTTTTAAGCGCCTCTGCCTTCATGCCGAAAAAATCGCCTTTACCCACCCCGGCGCCGGGAGACTCCTGGAGTTTGAAGTCCCGGCGCCCTGGTCAGTGCATGATAAGGGCGGTTTTAAGGATTCTCGTAATCCTTGTACATGAACCTTCTGATTTTTTGCTGCGCGTTTTTCTCGAAAGGTTCTTTCCTCAAAGTGAAATCGGTGATCTTCTTGTAGCCCACCAGGGTACGATTCACCTTTTCCACCTCTTTCTTCACCAGTTCCCTGATGAAAGCCTCGTCGTTTTCTTTGCCAGCGTGATCCTTCGCCAGGTTTTCGTAATTAGGAACCACTACGGCGAAGATCCGCTCGCCGCCGTATTCTTTTTCCTTCCTGCCTACTACGAGAATCTCTCCTATAACCCTGGAATCGCTGAAGTGCCCCTCGATCTCTTCGGGGTAGATGTTCTTGCCCCCTGAGCTGACGATGAGATTCTTCTGGCGGCCGTTGATGTAGATATAGCCGTCCTTGTCCCGGTAACCCAGGTCGCCTGTTTTGAGCCAGCCGTCGGAGGTGATCACCTCGGCTGTGGCTTCGGGGTTGTTGTAGTAGCCCAGCATAACCGAAGGGGACCTGCAGGCGATTTCGCCTATGCCCTCGCCGTTGGGGTCCAGGATTTTCACTTCCGTGTATTTTACCGGAAGCCCTACAGAGGCGTTCCGTTTGTGCCAAGGGGTGTTCACGCTGATAAGAGGGCTGTTCTCGCTCATGCCGTAGCCGTGCACAATATTGAAACCGAAGGAATCGAAAAAATCCGCTGTTTTGGGGCTCAAAGGGCCGCCGCCTGCGACCATTATCCTGATAGAAGAAAGGCTGGCTTTCTTCCTGATGAACTTGAAGAATTTCTGGCCGAACCCGGGCCTTCCCCGCATCGCCTCTGCCAGAGCTATGGCCCTGAAGATGGTAAGGACTCCCTGGACAAAACCGGGCAGCGCCTGGTAGCCTTTGTTGATAGCAGCCATCACTTTGTCGTAGAGCAAGGGCACAGCGATAAGGAAGGTCCCCCCTGCGTCCCGTATATCGTCAACCACCACGGAGCCTACCAGCCTTTCCACAATGATAGTAGACGCCCCTACGGTAAAAGGGGAGATAAAAGAGCAGGTAGTGGGATAGGTATGGTGCAAAGGAAGCACGTTGATGAACACATCCCCGGAATAGGCCCTGAGGGATCGGACTGCGGCGCTGGCGTTGGCGATGATCCCTTTGTGGCAAAGGGTAACGCCTTTGGCGAAACCCGTGGTCCCAGAGGTAAAGACAATGGACACCGGGTCCCTTTCGGCAATATCCGATACAGCAGGCAGAGGCTGTTCCCCTGCGCCGGTCCCGAAGCTTGAGAAGATGTTCAAGCCTTCTTTCGCCATACTTACCAGCACAGGGATACGGATCCCCCGGGAAGAGAGGGCTTCGGCGAAGGGCTGCTTCCTGGCGGAATAGAAAAAAGCCTTTGCACCGGTAATTTCGAGGATATTGGCGCATTCGTTTTCAGAAGCCAGGAAATCAACAGGGACGATAACCAGCCCCGCAACAGCGGCGCCCAGCCAAACCCCCATCCATTCAGGGCGGTTTTCGCACCACAGGGCCACCCGGTCGCCTTTAACAAGACCTGCCGCCAGGAGCCCCCGGGCTATGCGCCGGCTTTCGCTTGCCAGCCGCGTGAAGCTCCAGGTGGTGAATTCCTTCTGATCCCCGGAACGGTAAAAAATAGCTGTTTTCCCTTCCCATTCGGAAGTAATCCCTTCAAGCCATGCTGCAAAATTGGGATAAGGCACGTCGGGCCAATCGGCAATATAATCGTTATAGTCCAGCATTATATTAGAATAAACGAATTTACTGATTTTGTCGAGATTCTTTTTTCACGTAATGATCTATTTTGCCCTAAAAAGGCTAACCTCCAGCGCGTTCCTGGGGATGTATCGATTTGTCCAGGGACCGCTCCATCTGGTGCATACGGTAAGCGGCGTAGGTTTCCTTGCCGTACTCGGTAAGTTCCCAGGCTTCGTCGTCCCCATTTCCCGAAGATTTTACCACCTTGAGCAGGCTGAGGTCCGTCATGATTTTTTTGATAGTATTCGTAGGCGTAGGGTAATCCTTCCGGACAACCTTATCCAAATCCGGGTTAAGGACATTCCCCAGGAACCGGGAAATATCCGCCGTGGTTTTGGGTACCGACAGCTCCGGGGTCAGGAGTTTGAAGAGCTTTAGGTAACGGAATTTGGCGGTGTTTTCCCAGTTTTCCCCGTTTTCGTACCAGAAACTAAGGGAAACCCTGTTTGTCGCCAGGACTTTGAGCGCCTGTTTCATTTGATCCCGGACCCTGGAGGCGATATCGGTTCCTTCCATTCTGATCCGGTTTTTAAGGCTTTCGTTTTCCCTAATAAGCCTGGACAGCTCGTTGGCAACTGCCGGCTCAATCGCCTCGGTACCCGGAACCCATCCGGCCCTGGGGTTCAGGTTCATCTCCTGAATCAAAAGGCTTTGGGCTTTCTGGCGCAGATCCGCCTGGGTGGTCCAGGCGCTATGAACAACCGCAGTGAGGCGTTTTTTAAACTTCTCAAGGGCCTTCGCCGCCTGGGGGTTTTTCTCCTTTTTGCTTGCCTTCCACCGGGCCTTTTCATCGATAATAAGGGCTATAACCGGTACGCCGCGCTTTTCGGCCCACGAAAACTCGGTTTCCAGGGCATAGGACGTATCCACCGGCTCCCCTGCTTTATACGCAGTAACATTCAGGAAATAATCGCAGTCTTCTATCGCTTTTTTGATGAGCTTCTGCCCGGTTTTATCGGTTATTGAAAAGGCGTCCATAGTGACAGGGATAGCCCCCAGTTCCGTAACGAGTTTTACCAGCTCCCGGCGCTCATTTTTAAGATCGTCTATAGTAGAACTGATATAAACAAGATACTTCTTGACCATAATTTCTCCTCATGCTCCAGGGCTTCATTCGATTTTCGGCAAGAAAAACACAGGAATGAAGATTAAAGGCTAAAATTGGGAAGCAAACTATTGAAAAGCCTCATTTTTTTATGGTTTTCCACTTCTGCGGGATTCAGACCGGCGCGCAGGGAATAAGAAAGGCGGGCCGCCCCGGAAGACCTGTGGGTCTGAAAGACCCGGGGTCTTGGGACGGGCCGCCTTGCGGTACTGCTTGCCGTTATTGGCTAGTTGTTAACGGTTCCGGTACCGCCATGCGGCCGTGTTACAATCCTTCTTTGCAATGGGCGGTAACCACCGGGGTCCGGGTGGTTTCGTTCATGGCCGCTGTCAGGACGCCGTCCGCCGCAGTAGTAACGCCGGACAGCCCCGTGACAACTGCCTCCGGGATGCCCCAGGCCGTGCCCTGGGCGGTCAGAATAACCACCCAGTTTTTGGCCATAGCCAGTTGTGCGTCCCTTGAACCAGGGAACCAATGTCTCTTCACAGGC
>JAITEW010000036.1 GCA_031281855.1 Treponema sp. | reverse complement strand
GGCCCTGGGTTGAAAAGGGAGGGTTCCAGGCTTTTAAGGACTGCCTTGCAGCCGGAGAAGCCAACAAGGCCGCTGCGGCAGCCAGAGGGGTGGGCGCTTTGGGAGGCGGGGTCAAAGCCCTGGTGGCGCCGGGCAAAGGGGACTATTCCCGCAAGCAGATTGAGGAGCTTGAAGCCCAGGCCAGGATCTACAAAGCCAGGGGTATGGCCTGGATGAAAGCCGCAGCAGGGCAGAACGGGCCTGTCCTGGAAGGCGGGGTTTCAAAATTTTTTGCCGAACAAGCTGCGGATATTATCAAGGGCCTTGGGGCGCAGGCAGGGGACCTCATCCTCATTGTGGCGGACCCTAAGCGGGAAATCGCCAATACGGCCCTTGGGGCGGTGCGCTCGAAACTCGGCAGGGACCTGGGGCTCTGCGATCCGGCGAAATTTGAATTCTGCTGGATTATAGACTTTCCGCTTTTTGAATTCAACGAAGATGAAAACCGGTGGGAAGCTGCCCACCACATGTTCTCTTATCCCCAGGACCAGTACCACGATACACTGGAAAAAGATCCCGGCGCCGTGAAAGGGGATCTCTACGACCTGGTGCTCAACGGCTTTGAGCTGGCCTCCGGGTCCATAAGGATCCACGATCCGGAACTGCAGAAGCGGATTTTCAGCATTCTGGGCTTTGATCCCGCAGAAGCGGAATCCAAGTTTGGCTTCCTCACAGAGGCTTTCAAATACGGCGCTCCTCCTCACGGCGGAATCGCCCCGGGCCTTGACCGCCTGGTGATGCTCATGGCCGGGGAAACTTCCATCAAGGAAGTCATCGCGTTTCCAAAGAATTCCTTTGCCCAAAGCCTCCTGGACGACAGTCCCAGCCTGGTAAGCCAAAAACAGCTTGAGGAACTTCATCTTGTTATTAAAGAGAGCGGGGCGGAAAAGGGTTGAAAGAGTACCTCGAAATCTTTCTCACGTTTATAAAAATGGGCTGCGTTACCTTTGGCGGCGGCTATGCCATGATACCTGTGGTGGAAAGGGAACTGATTAAAAAGAAGGGCTGGGTCACTATGGACGAAGTGATGGACTATTATACTATAGCCCAGATCACGCCGGGGATCATTGCCGTGAATCTTTCCACCTTTGTAGGTTATAAGCAGAAAGGTCCTTTAGGCGGCGTCATGGCCACAATAGGCATTATTCTTCCCGGAGTAAGCGCTGCGGCCCTTATCGCCCTGTTTATCCGTAATTTCGTCCATATTCCGGCGGTTCAGCATGCCTTTACCGGGATCCGTATCGCCGTAGGGGCCCTCATCCTGGACACAGTGATCAAAATGGTGAAAGGCATTTTTACGGACATAAAAGCCCTTGTCCTTTATGCCGCCGCCTTTGCCCTTTCGGCGGTATGGGGAATATCCCCGGTGCTGATAATCCTGGGCGCAGGGCTTATCGGCCTTGCGGTGTACCGGAACAGGAAGGGGAGGGGATGACGGAGATCCTCTACCTCTTTGGTACGTTTTTCAGGATCGGCCTCTTTGCCGTAGGCGGCGGCCTTGCGACGGTGCCCTTTCTCTTTGAAATCGCCGATAATTCCGATTGGCTCACCAGGGAAGCTGTAGGGGATATGCTGGCTGTAGCCCAGTCCCTGCCCGGCGCTATCGGGGCGAACCTTTCGTCGTATACGGGCTTCCGCTACGCAGGCGTTGGCGGAGCCTATGCCGCAGCGCTCGGCCTTGTTATGCCGTCAATTATTATCATTATAATTGTCGCAAAAATGCTCAAGGCTTTTAAGGAAAGCCCTGTGGTACAGGCCCTTTTTGCCGGTTTCAGGCCCGCCGCTGCAGGGCTGCTTTCGGCTGCCGGTTTCGGGGCCATCGCCTTATCCCTTTACAACGCCTCCTGGGGGCTCTGGTTCGAGTTCATACGCTGGAAAGACGCCTGCCTTTTCATCGTTTTGTTTATACTGATTTTCAAATTCAAGAAACACCCTATACTGTATATCGCCGCCGCAGGGCTTGCGGGAGCGGTCCTGGGGCTGTAGGATGCCGCTTTGAAGCCGGAGGCCGAGGAAGATAAGGTTGGGATTGTGGACATCAAGGTGAAAACGGCAAGCGGAAGGAGGATTTTGAGATGATAGCGGAGAGGAATCCTGAGGTACGAGGTGCGGTGAACACGTTGTACCGGTTGAGTGAAGACCCTGAACTGCGGGCGCAAATGGAGTACCGGGAGAAGGCGCGGCGGGACCATGCGGCCTTGTTGCACGCGGCCTTTAAGGAAGGTGAAATACAGGGTGAAGCGCGGGGTGAAGCGCGAAACCGCGAGGAGATTGCCAGGAATATGAAAAAACGGAGGCGGCCTCTTGAACAAATCGTGGAAGACACTGGACTTTCCGCTGAGGAAATAGCAAAACTATGACACCCCGGACCGTCGCGTCATCGCCGCCTGGCAGGTTGGTTAGGCTAAAAACACGTTTATAAAGAAACTAACCGCTTTCGGCCTTAAAGAACTCGCTAACGCGAGGGAGTGTCGCTTCGGGCGTCTTTGGGCTCGGGAAAAAGCTCACTTTTTTCAAACATTTGTAATTTTTTTAAAAAATGACTTGACAGGAAGGTAATCCTGTGGTATCCTGTTTTTATCCTTACATCCGGTAAGGATAATCCGGCAGAAGAAGCCTGCCGCAAAGGGGGGAGAAGTCACATGAACACAGCTCATGTAGTGTATCATAAACACTATTTTATCCTCTTTAAT
>JAITEW010000013.1 GCA_031281855.1 Treponema sp. | reverse complement strand
CTGCAGGTCCTGGTTTGAGGCCTATTGACCCTTAGCTGTCCGGCAGATAGAATTCTGTTTATATGACAGATGTTCACAATGATGTTCTTGAAGACGAGGATTTTGATACTATCCTGGCTTCTGATATCGAATTCAACGGGGTTCTTAACTTTGAAAAGCCTTTTCTTATACGCGGGAAGCTTTCGGGAGAAGTCGCTGCCCAGGGGCTTTTGGTCGTTGACGAGGACGCCGTAGTGGAGGCCAATATCAACGCCTCAAAGGTGATAATCCGGGGGTCCGTGAAGGGCGACGTAACGGCTTCTGAAAAAGTGGAAGTAACCATTACAGGCAAGTTGATGGGAAATGTAACTGCCCCGGAAATTTTCATGGAAACCGGCTGTGTTTTTAACGGGCGCTGTACTATGACCGAAAGAATTCCCCGTTTATGAGCAATTATGAAAAACGCTGTTTCAGGATACGTGAATTTGCCGGTTTCTTTCTTTTGCCTTCTGTTTTTCCCGCTTTTCGCCGGGTTAGCCGTTCCGTCCCTGTCCGCCCAGACCCGGCCTGACGCTCTTCAGGAATACCGGAACGGAAACTACGAACGTTCAGTGGCGATCTGCAAAAGTGAAATCGCGGCGGTTCCCAATAACCTCGAATCCCATGTCGTAATCTGCTGGAGCCTTATCCGGCTGGGCCGTTACGCCGAGGCCCAGACCTACGCGCTGGCCGGGCGGAATATCAGCCGCTATGACCCCAGGATCATCGAGATTCTTGGGGAGATTCATTACTACGAAGGGCGGAACCGGGAGGCTCTGCAATTTTTTCAGGACTATATTAACCTGGCGCCGGAAGGCCAGCGCATTGATTCGGTGTACTATTTTATCGGTGAAATTTACATACGCCTGGGCAGGTTCCGGCACGCCGATATCGCCCTTTCAACAGCAGTGCACTGGATGCCGGGAAACGCCGCATGGTGGGCCCGGCTGGCTTATGCCCGGGAAAACGCGGGGGATCTTTCCGAAGCGGTAACGGCTTACGAGCGGGCTTTGTCCCTTGATCCCCAGCATGCCGATGCCCGCCGGGGGCTGGACCGTGTCCGGCAGTCCATGGCCCTCCGCTGATCCATGCCTTCTGCCGCTCTCTACACCCTGGGTTGTAAATTAAACCAGCTCGAAAGCGAATCTATCGCCGATGCCTTTCGAAAAGAAGGGTTTCTTGTTGTTCCTTTAGGGGAAGACGCCCCTGAAAGGCCGGATATTCTTGTTATCAATACCTGTACCGTAACGTCCCATTCTGAACAGAAGGCCCGGCGGGCCATACGCAAGGCCCTGAGGGATTATCCTGAATCGGCGCTCATTGTTACCGGCTGCTACGCACAGCTTGAAGCAGAGGCTCTTGAGGCCCTGGAGGCTTGGGAAGAGAGCCCTGCAGGAAAGCGGCTTTTTGTGATACCTGGCGAAAACAAGGATCGCATTCTTGATCTGCCCCGTTTCCTTACCGGCAACATGAGCCTGGGCATCCCGGTTAAAGACCTGGTCCGGGATTTTGCCGCCCCTGTCCCGGAAGGAGGCTGCGAATCCGCGGGAAGTTTCCGGTTCAGCCCTGCGGATTTTTCTTTCCATTCCAGAGCTTTCCTTAAAATCCAGGACGGCTGTGATAACCGCTGCGCCTATTGCCGGGTGAGTATCGCCAGAGGGAAGAGCCGCAGCCTTGGGGCAAAAGAGGTCCTTGCAGGACTAAAGGCCCTGGAGGAAAAAGGCTACGGAGAAGCGGTGCTGACAGGGGTAAATATTTCCCAGTACCGGGACCCTCAAAAGCGGGATCTCGGGGGGCTTTTGGAATACCTCCTGAACGAAACGGCGTCTATACGGCTGCGGCTTTCTTCTATCGAACCCGGGATTTTTGATCCCCTTTTTATCCGCGCAGTTTCCCATGAACGGGTGCAGCCCCACTTTCATCTTTCCCTTCAATCCGGGAGCGCCTCTGTGCTGGCAAGGATGGGAAGGTCCTATACCCCTGCGGAAGCCGGGGAAGGGATCAGCCTCCTTAGGGCCGCGAAAAACGATCCCTTTCTGGCCTGCGATATCATCGCCGGGTTTCCCGGTGAGAGCCAGGAAGAATTTGAAAAAACCTTTGAATTCTGCCGGGAAACGGGCTTCGCCTGGATCCACGCTTTTCCTTTCTCCAGGCGGCCTGGTACGGCGGCATGGAATTTTACGGACCTTGTGAACGAGAAGGAAGCGGGCCTGCGGGTGGAACGCCTGGGGGGGCTTGCCCTGGAGGGCAGGAAACGCTATGTCCGGCGCTGGCTGGGAAAGGAAACCGAAGTCATCCCGGAAGCGGATCAGGGGAAAAGCCCCGGTTTCGCGGCAGGGGTATCTGCCAATTACCTTAAAATCCTTATCCGCCTTAAAGGCATGCCCCGCCCTGAAGCGGGGAAGATCCTCCGCTGCCGCATCTCCGGAGAACCGGCCCGTGAAGCCCGGTTTGACGCAGAAGGGGAAATGATACTATGATAAAGGTGAAGAGTTTTGAGGAGCTGACGCATGGTTAACCGCAGAGGTTTTCTGATAAAAAACAGGTTCATCCCTTGCTTGTTTCCGGGAGTATTAGTGCTTTTTATATCCTGTACCGAATTTTTTTCCACTTCCCTGGCGCCCTGGGCGGCGCGGGATCCGGATAAACTCATCCCAAAGGTAACAGCCAACAATGTAGACGGCCTTCTGGCACAAGCGGAAAACGACCCGGATCTGTCCCTGGCTTTGCTTAAAAAAATCAGCGACGCAGCGGGAAACGCCTCAAGCGGGGACAAGGCTAAACTCCAGAACGCCGCCCTTGAAGCCGCGACAAACGCCGCCGGCCTGGGCCAGGCGGTCCTGGGCAGAGCCGGGGAAATTGCCTCGGTAGACAATCCGGATGATGCCAAAAATCTGCTGACTAACGCCATTAACGACATGTCTAATCTGGAAGCGGCGGCTTCGATTTTAACCAACACGCTGCCGGATCCGGCCAATGATACAGCACTCAAGAATTTTACCGATACCGCAAGCCCTGAGGATCTGGCTACAGCCGCGGCCCTGCTCCTGGCAGGGGAGGCGAAAAAAAGCGGCGATATAGATGGTTATATTAATAGTTCCTTTAATAAAGACTCTCCGGATCTCTCTCCTGCCGAGAATCTGGCTGTTAAAATGGCCGAAGCGGCTAAGGACAAGTATACCGACACAGGCGCTAACGGTCCCCTTAAGGATCTCTTAAGCGGCCTCGGTTTAATTTAAGGAGCGTTTCATGGGCCGGCTTTCCCCCGCAGGTTTATCCTTTTGCGCACTGCTGTTTCTTCTGCTCCCAGGCCGTCTTTTGGGGGAAACCATAGAGCCTTTTACCCTGCCCCAGGCCAGGTTCGCCGGAATGGGAGGGAACCACTCCGCTGTAGGCGATAATTTTTACGCCCTTTTTACCAACCCCGCATCTTTTGTGGACATAGAGGAGCAATTCAGCGCAGCCGAAATTTCCGTCAGCGCCTACGGGCCGGTGTTCGAACTCATCGATCTTTTTCGGAACAATTCAGGTTCTATGGATAATCTGGATATTTCAGGGATAATCGGTCCCGCGGGTTTTTCAGCGGGCTTCGATATAGGCGGCCCCCTCGCCCTGGGCTGGGTGGGCCGCGGCCTGGGGCTGGGGATTTTTAGCCGCATCAAGTCAACAGCCGCGATAAGCGGCGCCATGATCCGGCCGGTTATGGCAGGGGAAATGCTCCTTGTAGGGGGGTATTCTTTCAGGTTTATTGAAAAAGGAAGCCACGTTCTGGATTCCGGCTTTTTGGGGAAAGGGTTTTTCCGCGGCGCCTTGAACCTGGAAGCCCCTATCTTCGATGCCGCAAGCCTCCTGGATAATCCGGCGGATCGCCCTTTTAACACCTACCTGGGCCTGGGCCTGGATCTGGGGGTCCGCTATACCTTCAGGGAAGATCTTTCAGCCGCTATTGTGTGTTATGACGTTTATTCCCCGGCTCTCGCTACCCCTCATGCCTCGTTTTCTTCCTTTGGAAGCGGTTCCAATTCCTCCGGTTCCCGGTACGCCACCGTGAAGCGCCGGCTGGACACAGGGATAGTGTACCGCATCCGGGGTCCCACTATAGACCGTTATATCTCCAGGTTTACCGTTATGGCAGACTACCGGGACATCCTGGACCTTTCTGCCCTTATCCCCAGGAATCCCATTCTGAACATAGGCATAGGCGTTGAACTGACGGTTCTTAACGCCCTGAGTATACGCGCCGGCATTACCGACGCCCTTCCAGCCTTCGGCCTCGGCCTGGATCTGACCTTTATGACCCTGGATTTCGCCATCAGCGGCAGGGAACTGGGCATTGATCCCGGCAAACAGTCCGTTTACGGCCTGGATCTGAGCCTTCTTTTCCGTTATTGAAGCCTAAACCTGACCCGCGATTACGCGCTGCGCGTACCGTATTGCGCCACGTAAAAAACGAACCATAGCCTACCCGATGCGCCACGTTAAATTCTAACCATGACGCGCTGTTCCGCGACGCGGAATAACAGGCACATCATGAGCGCAGGTGAGCA
>JAITEW010000343.1 GCA_031281855.1 Treponema sp. | reverse complement strand
AAAAATGGAGATTGCACAGCAGTATTGTCCATTCATAAAAGGAACGTGTGTAAAGCCTCGCAAAAGCGAACCACATATCAAAGTCGGTATTTGTACCATCGGCTATAAAGGCGATTTTTTGACAGACTATGAGCCGGTTATAATTTGCCCCCACCGGTTCAAAGAAAATGTGATGTTCGATGTTATTCGGAAAAAATATTTGTCACATTGGACCAATATTGAATGGATACAGGAAGTCAATATAGGTGTCGGTGGCTCCGTGGATTACGTCGCCATTACACGGGATAAAAACAACAAAATAACCGATTTTTTCTGCGTTGAACTGCAAGCAGCCGGAACTACCGGCAGTCCCTATCCTGCGATTACCGATATACGTGAAACCGGCACGTTTCAGCGTGAGTCATACAATTTCGGTATAAACTGGGCGAATGAATTTTCAAAAACAATGATGCAACAAGCCTATAAAAAAGGAAGAATTGTAAATCACTGGGGACGGAAAATTGTTTTTATTTTACAAGACTGTGGGCTAAAATATATCAAAACAGCCTGCGATACAAGCCGTTTACAACCGGCTAACAAAAAAATGCCCATTGATTTTTGCACATTTTCACTTGTGTGGGATAATAATCAAGATAGTTGGAAATTGCGTTTTTCCGGTATCGAAAGCACCGACATAGAAGGCATAAATCTTATGCTGGGTGGCGCTACTGTCGAAGAATATCTCTCCGAAAAAGAGTTTATCCAGAATATTATTAGAAAAGGCATTGCCGATGAAATTCTGAACAAAAATGACTATGTGGAGTATTTATAGAGGGAGACATGGAACGGGAACAAACATTAAGCCTGAAAGATTTTATAAAAACAACACTACTTGAAATTAATGAGGCCGTTGTTGATTCGCTAAAAGAAGGTTTGCCTCTGGCCTTTAGACGCTCTGATGGACTTCCGATCTGTAAAACTGTAGAATTTGATATCGCTGTACAGATAACACAAAACGATACAACAGGAAAAACACGCGATACTGGACTAGGTATTTCTGTTGTAAATTTAAATTTTGGCAAGGAACATGAAAAATCCTCTGAACAATTGAGAACTAACCGTATCAAATTTTCCGTTGATCTATTTTTAGGTTTAGACAAAGCAGAAATTAACGATGAATAATTTATAAAATAATATTTACCGAAACGGTGGCACAGATACCACCATATCTGAAATTTGCGCGGTTTTTTCTTGTATGATTTCTGCCTACCACAGAAAGCTGAATGTCAGATATAGAAGCCCGGGGCCTTCGTCCGGACCTGGCCGGCTTTGGACCAATGGCAACCGCGTTCTTCACTTCACATTTTTCCGGCACTGTCCCAGTTCCCGGCAAAGATCGCGGCCATTTCAAAAGCTTCGACAAGACTCCCCTCGTGGGCTTCGTTTTTTCCGGCTTTGTCGAAAGCGGTGCCGTGATCCACCGAGGTGCGGATGATGGGCAGCCCTATGGTGGCGTTAATGCCGCTCATGAGGGTGAAGGCCCCTGTTGCGGGGTCCATGCGGAAGCCGGAAAGCTTAAGGGGGATGTGGCCCTGGTCGTGGTACATGGCGACTACGAGATCGAAAACGCCGCCAAGGGCTTTGACGAAAACCGTGTCGGGCGGGACGGGGCCTGTTACGTCAAAGCCTTCAGCCCTGGCGGCTTCTATAGCGGGGATGATGCAGCGCTCCTCTTCGTCCCCAAAGAGGCCGTTTTCGGAACTATGGGGGTTGAGCCCCGCTACGGCGATGCGGCCTTTTTCTTTCCCCATAAGGCGCAGGGCTTTGCGGGCAAGGGAGATCGTATCAAGGACCCGCTCTCTGGTGATAAGATCGCAGGCCCGGCGCAGGGAAACATGGGTGGTTACGTGTATCACCCTGAGGCTCCCGGAACACAGCAGCATTCCGTAGGTTTTGGTTCCTGTATATTCGGCGAATATTTCCGTGTGCCCCGCGTAGTGGTGCCCCGCTAGGTTTACGGCTTCCTTGCAGAGCGGCCCTGTTACCACTCCGGCGGTCTTCCCGGCCATAGCCCCGGCAATGGCGTTCACCACATACCTGAAAGAAGCTTCTCCGGATTTCCCGCTTACCGCGCCGTAGGAGTATCCGCCTTTTCCGGTAATGACCCCGGCGTCGATATAGTCTAACGTCCCAGGGCGGCCTAAGGCTTCGGCGGGATCGTCTATAGCGTGAAGGTCCAGCTTTATCCCGGTTAGTTCCAGGGCGTCTTCCAGGACTACGCGGTCGGCGTATACCACAGGCAGGATCGTTTCATAAAGCCCAGGACGCGAAAGGGCCTTCACGGCAATCTCCGGCCCTATGCCCGCGGGGTCCCCGATGCTGAGGCCGAGAACGGGCCTCGCGGTTCCCGCGGATTCCGGTTCCTTCACCATAAATTGCCTTCTTCGTTAAAGGGCCAGTCTTCGGGGCCTGAAAGAATTTCAACGCGCTTGTTGGCTTCAGCTTCTTTTTGCAGAGCTTCGGAGATGAAGATCTTTTCGGTATGGAGGCTGTCGGCTATGCGGATGATTTTCGGGTTGTCCCGGTCGCATCCGACGCAGGTCCTCAAGGCAAGCTGAACCGCTTCACGGTCGTTTTCGGCTATAGCCGGGATGCGCACGAAGTCAAGGCCCCTTGAGGTAACGGCGTTTACATACGAGGCGTCGAGGTCGATTTTATTGAAAAGCCGCCTGGTAGTGGTATGCGCCGCGCCTATGCCCATGGCGCTTCCGTGGGTTTCCTCTGTGAGGTCCAGAACCACCGTGCGGTTGGCGCTGACGCCTCCTTCTATCCATGGCGAACAGGGGCCGGACCCGGTGATGTTTGGGTCCATGCCGTCTCCTGAGATGTCCTTGCCGATGCGGTCCACTACGAGGACATCGGTTTTTTCAAAAAAAATGAAAGGCATGCGGCGCCGGGCCTCCTCAAGGAGAAGGGGCTCCTTTTCTTCTATTTCGTCCGGCCTCAGGGCGGCGAATTTCCAGGTTTCGCAGGCGGCGTTTTCCAGGATGCCGAAGCCCAGAATAACCGGCGCGTATTTGATGATGGTCCTGCCGAAAAGGGGAACCATTTTGGCCATCTGCCCGAAGCCGAGCTGGTGGCAGATATCAGCCCCTTCGCGTTTGCCCAGGCCGATAGCCATCATCTTCATGATCCCGCTTTCATAGGCGCCCCGGAAATCGGTGTGGGGCTTTATCCGGCCTGCCACGATGATGCCGTCAGCGGCGGCGGCGTTTTTGTCTATCCGCACCCCTACAGGAGGGCCGCCGGGTATGGGTTCAAGGCTCCGGCCTATCTCCGTGGTTTCCATAGAAGAGATTATGGGGCACCCGGTAAATTCTTCGGTTACGCCGTAGCTTTCGATAAGTGCCCGCTGGCCTTCGGCGGAGGCGCCGCCGTGGCTGCCCATAGCAGGGACGATAAAGGGAAAGGCCCCTTTGGATTTGACAAAATCCGCCAGGGCCTTGGTGATTACCGCGATATTGGCCACCCCCCGGCTGCCGCAGGTAATGGCAACGCGCATGCCCGGCCTGACCGGGTCTCCGAGTCCGGGCCTGGACAGTTCGGCGAAAACAGCGCCGGGTATACTGTCCGTTCCGATATGATCCTTGTCGAAAAGCTGCCTCACCCGGATCATCCGGGGCAGCTTAACCTCGGCGCAAAGCCTGCTTACAATCCCGCCCATGGTTTCCTCTCTGGTTTCAGGATAGCATTGTACCCAAAGGGTGTGCAATAATGGCGTATCACCGTAACGGCGTATCATTATAAAGAAGGAAACAGCGTGCCGGAAACAAGCCTGCTCATTCTGGCTGACGATTTAACCGGGGCCCTGGACTCAGGGGTGCAGTTTGCCAAAAAGGGCATTGTTGTCAGGGTGTACCCTTCGCCGGAAGCCGCCGCAGAGGCTGCGGGAGAAAACGCCGGGGAATTGGCGGGAACAGACATCCCCTGTGAAACGGTTTCTGTTATCAATACCAGCACGCGCCGCTTAAAGCCTGAAGAAGCCGCGCGCGTTACCGCTGCCTGCGCCGCTGCTTTTAACCGCTGCGCTTACTTCTATAAAAAAACCGATTCCTGCCTCAGAGGAAACATAGGGGCTGAACTGGAAGCGCTGATGAAAGCGTCAGGCGTAAAGCGGCTTCCCTTTGCGCCTGCGTACCCGGCGCTGGGAAGGACCACAGAAGGCGGCGTTCAGTACCTTGACGGGAAACCTGTACACGAAACATCAATGGCCCAGGACCCCCTGAACCCTGTTACTGAAAGTTATATCCCCGCTGTCATCGGGAAACAGTCGGCAATTCCGGTACAGGTAGTGCCCCCGGGAGCCGATCCTCACCAGGCCCAAAACGAAAGGGAGATCCTGGTTTTCGACTGCAAGACTTCAGGCGGATTGCGAGCCATAGCGGCGCTTCTGAAGGACCAGGACCTGATCAAGGCGGCCGCAGGCTGCGCCGGGTTCGCGGAGGCTCTGATGGAAGTCCTGCCCCTTAAGGCGGAACACCGGGAAGAGGGAACGGAAAACGCCTTAAAGGGCCTTCCCCTTCTTGTGGTATCAGGCAGCGTGCACCCTGTATCAAGGGAACAGATCCGCGCCGCTCTGGACAGCGGTATTCCGGGCCTGGCGGCAGAGGCGGAAAAGCTTGGCCGCAAGGGCTGGGGTTCTTCCGCAGAAGCCGCCGCGTTGGCGGAAGAGTGCGCCGGGTTCCTCAGGGACCGGGGCGTCTGCGTCCTGGGGACTGCCGCCGCCCTGGAAGGCGGCAAAGAAGCGGCCTGCGACGGAGACGCGGGAACAATCGCCGGAGAACTTGGAAAGCTGGCAGCGGCAACAGCCGGGAAATGCGGCCCTCTTGTTACGGCGGTTTTCGGAGGCGACACCCTGTCAGGCGTCATGGAAGCTTACGAGTACAGCCGCATAGTCCCCGAAAAGGAGCTTTTCCCGGGTGTTGTCCTGGCCGAAGCCGCCGGGCCCGGAGGAAGGGGGCTTATCATCACCAAAGCCGGCTCCTTCGGCACAAAGGATCTTGTTCCGCGTATTGCGGAATATTGCAAAAACCATGAAAATAGAGGCGATGAAAACCATGTACGACTATAACACCAAGGGAACCTGTTCGACCAAGATTTTTTTCGACATCATAGACGGCAGGGTCCGCAACATTTCCTTTAAAGACGGCTGCAACGGAAACCTCAAAGCCCTGGGGATTCTCGCTGAAGGTATGGAAGCCCGGGAACTCGTCGCGAAGCTCAAGGGCCTCAAATGCGGCAAACGGGAAACCTCCTGCGGGGATCAACTGGCCAGGGCGGTGGAGAAATACAGCGGTAAGGAATGAGGGGCAGATTAAGCAATGAGCTAATAGAGTTGTTCAGAAACCTTCGGAGGCGCCATGAAATTCAGGGACGGTTACTGGCTTGTACGGACAGGGGTGGAGTCTTTCCGCCTGATAGATCTTAGGGACGCGGCGGCGGATGAAAAGAAGCTCAGGATCTACACGGCGTCGCGGCCTGTGGCCCGCAGGGGGGACACCCTTGACGGCGCCCTTATCACTACGGAATTTTCTTCCCCGAAAGAGGATGTTATCCGCGTGCGGATGTACCACCACAAAGGCGGCCTTCAGGAGAACTGCGAATTCGAGCTGCTCCCGGACCGGGCCGAAGGGACAGGCAGTTCGGAAACCGGCGAGGACTATTCCTTTTTTTCAGGACCCCTTTCGGTAAGCGTAGGAAAGTCCCGGACCCTGGAAGGAGAGGCCAATCCCTGGAGATGCGGGTTCTACAGGAAAGGGAAAAAACTCACCGGGATTGCCGGAGGCCTTTCGGGGTATTTCAGGGACAGGGACAAGCCCTATATGGTCCAGTACCTGACCCTCGCTGTAGGGGAAACGGTTTACGGCCTTGGGGAGCGTTTCACCGCTTTTGTAAAAAACGGCCAGTCCGTGGATATCTGGAACGAAGACGGGGGAACAGCCAGTGAACAGGCGTATAAAAACATTCCCTTTTATGTAACCAGCCGCGGTTACGGCGTACTGGTCAACAACCCCGGCAGGGTTTCTTTTGAGGTAGCTTCCGAAGCGGTAGGCGCCGTGCAGTTTTCGGTCCCTGGGGAAATAATCGATTACTATATCATCAGCGGCGATACCCTGAGAGACGTGCTGAGGAATTACGCCGCCCTGGCCGGACGCCCGGCGCTTCCGCCTGCATGGTCCTTCGGGCTCTGGCTTACCACATCCTTCACAACAAGTTACGACGAAAAAACGGTAAACCGCTTTGTCAACGGTATGGCGGACCGGAACATACCCCTCAGGGTCTTCCACTTCGACTGCTTCTGGATGAAGGAATACCAGTGGGTGGATTTTGAATGGGACCCCGCGCAGTTCCCTGATCCCGCAGGCATGCTCAGGCGGCTCAGGAAGAAGGGGCTCAAAATCTGCGTGTGGATAAATCCTTACATAGGCCAGAAGTCCCCTCTTTTTGACGAAGCCGCCGCCAGGGGCTTCCTGGTAAAAAGGACGGACGGGTCGGTCTGGCAGTGGGACCGCTGGCAGGCCGGCATGGCCCTGGTGGACTTTACCAATCCCGCAGCAGCGGCGTGGTACCGGGACAAGCTGAAGCAGCTTCTGGACATGGGGGTGGATACGTTTAAGACCGATTTCGGCGAAAGGATACCCACAGGGGTGTCCTGGTACAACGGCGCGGACCCCGAAAAGATGCACAACTATTACACCTTCCTGTACAACAAGGCGGTTTTTACGCTGCTGGAAGAAGTCAGGGGCAAAGGGGAAGCCCTGGTCTTCGCCCGTTCCGCGACTGCCGGGGGCCAGCGTTTCCCCTGCCACTGGGGCGGGGATTGCTCGGCGTCCTACGAATCCATGGCCGAAACCCTCCGGGGGGGCCTCTCGCTGGCCCTTTCGGGCTTCGCCTTCTGGAGCCACGACATCTCGGGCTTCGAAAAAACCGCCACGCCGGATCTCTTCAAGCGCTGGTCAGCCTTCGGGCTCCTCTCTTCCCACAGCCGCCTCCACGGCAGCGAATCCTACCGGGTACCCTGGAACTTTGACGACGAAGCCTGCGATGTGCTCCGGTTCTTTGTAAACCTCAAATGCTCCCTTATGCCCTATCTCTATTACCACGCCGTACAGGCTAACCATGAGGGGCTTCCCCTGATGCGCCCTATGGTCCTGGAAGTCCCCGAAGATCCCGCCTGCGCGTACCTGGACCGGCAGTACCTCCTGGGCGACTCCCTCCTTGCGGCGCCGGTGTTCTCTGAAGACGGGGAGGTTTCCTATTACCTCCCGGAGGGAAAGTGGACCAATTTTTTAAGCGGCGAAACCCTTGAAGGCGGCTTCTGGAGGACCGAAACCCACGGCTACCTGAGCCTCCCCCTCATGGCGCGGCCCAATTCAATAATCCCCGTAGGCGCCAATACGGAACTGCCTGATTACGATTACGCCGGCGGCGTCATTTTCCACGTTTTTGAGGCCCAAAAAGGGGAAACCCTCAAAGCCGCGGTTCCGAATCTTACAGGAGAAATCGAAACGGAGCTCACGGCTGCCAGGAACGCCTCGGGCCTGAAGGTGGAAAAAAAGGGGCCGAAGAAACCCTGGCACATACTTCTCAGGGGAATCCACCAGTGCAAACCGCCCGAAGGAATCGGCGTTAACGACACGCCCCAGGGCATCCTCATCTCCCCGGGACTTGAAGCGGAAAAGTTTGTTATCGGACTTTGAAACGCGGCCTTGCCGCTCCACGGGCGATTTATATTATTCTTCGCGTAGCGGAGCCCGGGCCGCGAGCCGGCGGCGGAGTAGTTACGGGCCTGCCGGACGCCGTATTTTTAGCCATTGCTAAAGTATAGTGAATTCTCAAAACGGCTTTGTTAAGTATTCTGGCCGCAGATTCATATTTTTTTTCATCTATACTTTGGCCTTCTATTATACTTTTTTTTATGCAGATGGTTGCCGCCGGTTTATCCCCGCCGTTGTAGACACTAAAAACCACAGTTTTCTTCAGTGAGTAAAAAAGTATGAAAACAGCCCCAACTATCAGGCCGCCCAAAAAAACAGCAGCTTTTCCCGAACGCATCAAAATTGCCCCTAGTATTCCCCCTAAAATAAAAACAACGCCAAGGACAAGCAGGCCAAACGGTTTGTTTATTCCTGATGAAACCCCGGTAACGGCAACAAGCGGAATGTTTAATGTTTTTTTGCCCTGTCTGATTGAGGACTCTTCAAATTTTATCGACTGTTTATTACAGACCAGGCTGGTTAAAGGGTCAATACCGCATAAGGATAAAATCCAGCTTAGAAAACCGGATGCCCTCCCTTCTATATGCAAAAATTCATCCTCGTTTTCATTCAAGTTGAATTTTTTTAATACTAAAACCGGGCCGCCTTTATTTTTCCCGATCAAAGCGGCCAAAATAATCACAATGACTACGATTGGTATAAAATATACCAACGTGCCGACGCCTGGAAAACCGCCATAACCAAAATAACCCCTTCCCATTTTATCCTCCTTTCAAAAAATCCTGAACCTGCCAGCAGCTTCGTCTGTTACTACACGTAGTATGCAGTTTTCGTCCGGGTTCCGCAAGCCGTTGTCCGTTGACGTGTTGAAATAATTAATGATAAGATACTAATGTCTTGAAATTTGGAGGGATCCGAGCGTTTTTTGGAGGTGTTTTATGTAACTAAAGATGCAGCTCACTCTGATCACATCACTGCTGCTTGTGGTGGTTGTGGCCGGAGTGTCGGTTACCCTGCTTTTGCAGGCCCGGGTTTTGCAGACCAAGGAAGCTTTTTCCGGTTTAGAGGAATTAACCGGCAGGTATTCCACAATGATGCAGAACCGTTACGAGAATTACCTGTCCGTAGCCAAAACCCTGGCGGAAATTATGAATTCTTACGAAGAAGTTCCGGTTGGGGAACGGCGGACCCGTTATGATAATATTACATTGGCCATCATGGAATCCAATCCTAATTTTATGGGTATGTTTTCCATCTGGAAGCCCAACGCCATAGACGGCAGGGACGCGGAGTTTGTCAACGATTCGGGAACCGATTCAACGGGCA
>JAITEW010000305.1 GCA_031281855.1 Treponema sp. | reverse complement strand
GGGGAAAATTCCGGGAAAAACATTTGGAATTCTCCGCCGTAGCGTATCGGAAGACTTGACGCCGGCGTCAAGTCTTTCATAGCGAAGGCGGACTCTACAAGCGTTTTTCCCGGGGTTTTCACCGCTCCCGGGCTTGTCAGGGGCTAAGTGCGGGTCAAGTTTTGTCTTCAGGGGGATTCGCATGGGGGCCTCTCCTGATAGGGTGCAGATCAGCTTCGCTTACCGTAGCGGGATCGTCAACCCCGGGGGGCAGTTCCCGGCCTTCTTCGATTTCCACCTCTTCTTCTTCGAAAAGCCCCTGCTGGGGAGGCTCTTCATCGGCGCGGCTTTCGTCGGCGTCCCCGGAGTTTTCAAGACGCACGGAAATGACCTTGGTCACCCCTGATTCCTCCATAGTCACCCCCAGAAGCGTGGACGCGCCGGTAACGGTTTTCTTGTTATGGGTGATGACGATGAACTGGCTTGTAGCGCCGAATTCGCGCAGAAGCTGGACAAAACGGTTGACGTTCTGCTCGTCCAGCGCGGCGTCTATTTCGTCCAGAAGGCAGAAGGGGCTGGGCTTTACCATGTAGGTCGCGAAGAGCAGGGCCACGGCGGTCATGGACCGCTCGCCTCCTGAAAGAAGGCTGATGTTTTCCAGTTTCTTCCCCGGAGGCTTGGCGAAAATTTCAATCCCCGATTCCAGCACATGGTTGCCGTCCAGAAGGCGCAGTTCAGCCTGCCCTCCTCCAAAGAGACGGCGGAACATATTATGGAAATTCTTCCTTATCTTATTATAAGTAGCCATGAAGATTTCCGAAGATTCGGTCCGTATCTCTTTGGTGAGCTTTTCAAGGTCTTCCCGGGCCTTGGTAAGGTCCGCTAGCTGGCCCGAAAGAAAATCGTAGCGTTCCTTGGTATCCGCGAATTCCTCAGGAGCCGCCAGGTTCACCTGGCCTAAGTCTTTCAGGGCCTGCCTTCCTGCAGCCAGCTTTTCCCGGAGTTCCCCTGGGGATCTGGTTATGGTGAAGATGCGCTCTTCAAATTCCATCAAATCCCGGGAGTAGGCTTCCCGGAAATTGTCCTGGATGTTTTTGATCTCCGTTTCAGACTGAACAAGTTCAAGGTGGATTTTTTCAAGCGATTCCTGGACCCGCGCAAGGTCGGTCATCCGTTTTTTGATGGTCTCCTGCTTTCCGGCTACGTCCCCGTTTTTTTGGGAAATGTCCTTTTCCAGTTTTTCCAGATCCGCAGTGAGCTGCTTGCCTTTCTGTTCGATTTCGGCGATTTCCGCCTCGCCTTCCTCAATACGCTCGTTGATTTCACTGCAGCGCTTGCGGTCCAGGAAGAGTTCATCCTGGATGGTCTTGAGGAGGCTTTCCTGGCCCGCGAGCTCCCGCCTGATAAGCCGGGCCTGTTCTTCCGCAGCCTGGGCCTGGGTAGCCATTTTCATCCGGTTTACCCTGAGATCCTCCAGCGTGGCCCGGTATTCGTCGATACGGGCGCCGAGGTCCTCGTTGTTTTTCCGCAGTTCCGCGATGCGTTCCCGGCGTTCAACCGCGCTTTCCCGGCAGGCGCGGATTTTGGCGTCCAGAGCTCGTTTTTTGGTGATGATCCCTTCAGGGGCCAGAAAGTCGTCGATAAACGCAGGGGTACTTTTCCGGTAGGCTTCAAAAAACGCCGCCGCCTTGTCCGCATGGGCCGAAGCTTCGGCAAGCCCTGCGGCCAGGGTTTCAGCCATACGCTTGAATTCAGCAGCCTGCGGGAGCGGGGCTCCTTCGGCGGCCCGGTCTGCGGCTGCCGCGAAATCCCGGATCAGGGTTTCCCTTCCGGAAAGCATGCTTTTCAGCAGCGTGAGGGTTTCGATCAAAGCGGCTTCGCTGTTCCTGCGTTCAGCGGCTGAATACCCCGCTTCTTTGAGCCCCGCGTCCAGGGCCGCCACAATATCGTCGGTAATGGACTCAAGGTCCTTTTCGTGAACCGCCCGTTCCTGTTCAACACGGCGTATGTCTTCTTCGGCCTTCCGGACGCCGTTTTCGTTCTCCCCTATGCGGGAAGCGGTAAGCTGGATATTTTCTTCAAAAGACCTGATGTTCTCTTCTATGTCGGCGACTTTTTTCCGCAAATCCCGGACCACACCGTCCTGCTCTTCGGCATCGGCGCTGAGTTCCTCGATCTTGACGCCTGCGGCCTGTTCCCGCCCTTCGTTCTGGGCGATTTTGGCCTTGTTCTCGTTCCGCTGCTCAGAAAGAAGCCGGACTTCCTTTTCACGGGCGTTCTTTTCCACCGCCAGGCCGTAGATGCTTTTCTGGTATTCCGCCAGCCGGGCTTCCAGAGAGTTCACCATGTCCATGTTCTCTTCCAGCGCCTTGTTGGCCTCTTCCATCTCCGCCCGCAGGGCGTCCCGCTGGGCAGTGCGTTTTTTCAGGTTTTCTCCCCGTTCATCCCGCTCGTACCTGAACTGTTTAAGCCTGAGGAGCTGGATGTCCAGTTCGTATTCGAAGATTTCATCCTTCAGGCCCCGGTATTTCAGGGTTTTTTCGGACTGGGCCTTGAGGGTATCGTAGGCACGTTTGACTTCCCCGAGTATGCCTTCGACCTGGCGCATGTTTTCTTCGGTTTTCGCAAGCTTCCGTTCCGCTTCGGCGCCTTTTACCTTGAATTTGGTGATCCCTGCGGCTTCTTCGAAGAGATAACGCCGTTCATCGGGCTTGGAAGACAGAATCTGGTCGATTTTTCCCTGTTCCATCACCGAATAGGCCGCCTTACCCACCCCGGTGTCCCAGAAGAGCTCCCGTATCTCCTTGAGCCGCACCGGCGCCGAGTTGATGAAGTACTCGCTTTCCCCGGAACGGTAAAGCCGGCGTTTTATCTCGATTTCAGGCACATCCAGGGGCAAAAGCCCTGAATCGTTGGTCAAGGTGAGGGTTACTTCCGCCACATTGAGGGGTTTGCGGTTTTCGGTCCCGTTGAAGATGACGTCTTCCATCTTCTCGGCCCGCATGGCCTTGGAAGCCTGCTCCCCAAGAACCCATTTGACCGCGTCTACGACATTGGATTTTCCGCAGCCGTTGGGCCCCAGAAGCGCGGTAATCCCATCGGCGAATTCCACACGAGTCTTGTCGGCGAAAGATTTAAAACCAAATATATCAAGGCTTTTCAGAAACAAAGCTAAACTCCGATCCCGGCAACTCCATCGTTATTTTCGATAGGGATATAACTCTATCATTTCGGGACCGCTCCGTTCAAGCGCCTGGGGAATGGTCCTTGCAAAATCTTGCAAACTAATGTGAAGCTGTTCCAAAACTTCAATCTTTGAGACAGGTTCCTTAAAAACACTGAGTAACAAAATAATAGTAAAACTATAGGAATAATATATAAAATATAACAATTTTTCTAATTATTTTCATAGACGCTTATTTTTTCTTGACATTTCCGGCAGATGGATTTATACTAAAATTTATAAATTAACCCTTAAGGGAGGCCACAGAATGGCAAAAGTAGAACTTAAAGGCATTAGTAAGGTGTATGAGGGCAATGTCCGCGCTGTAGACAATGCCAACATCGTGGTAGAGGACAAGGAATTTGTTGTTTTCGTCGGTCCGTCCGGCTGCGGCAAATCCACTACCCTCCGGATGATTGCCGGTCTCGAAGACATCACCGAAGGTGAGCTTTACATTGATGGCGAATTGATGAACGATGTACCGCCGAAAGACCGGAACATCGCCATGGTTTTCCAGAACTATGCCCTCTATCCCCACATGACGGTATACGAAAACATGGCGTTTGGTCTTAGAATCAAGAAAGTCCCAAAGGATGAAATTGAGCGCCGGGTCCATGAAGCCGCCAGGATTCTCGACATTGAGAAGTTCCTCGACCGCAAACCCAAGGCCCTGTCGGGCGGCCAGAGGCAGCGCGTCGCCGTAGGCCGCGCTATCGTCCGGAACCCCAAGGTCTTCCTCTTTGACGAGCCCCTTTCCAACCTGGACGCCAAACTCCGGGTACAGATGCGCGCCGAGCTCTCCGAACTGCACCTGAGGCTCAACGCCACAATGATCTACGTTACCCACGATCAGGTGGAAGCCATGACCATGGCCAACAAAATCGTGGTTATGAAAGACGGGAAGATCCAGCAGATCGGGTCCCCTCTGTTCCTCTACAACCACCCGGTAAACAAATTCGTCGCCGGATTCATCGGTTCCCCGGCCATGAACTTCCTCTCCGTCAAGGTACTGGAAGAAGGCGGCGGCGTGGCGCTGGACGAAGGTTCCTTAAAGATCAAACCCGCTCCCGAGCATGTTGGCTACCTCCGCAAATACGTGGGCAAGGAAGTATTTTTCGGCATCAGGCCGGAAGATCTCTTGTTTTCCCCGACCCCGGCTGCAG
>JAITEW010000257.1 GCA_031281855.1 Treponema sp. | reverse complement strand
CCCTTGTTGTCTGAAACGCCCCTTCCAATGATCCAGCCCTTGTTTTCTGCCGCTATGAAGGGATCGCCTGTCCAGCCGTCCCCGGGAGGCACTACGTCGAGGTGCGAGAAAAAACCAATAGCCTGTTTCTTTTTTCCGGGCACTTCGGCCGACACGCCGTAGTAGTCCCAGTTTTTGGATTTCAGCCCGGCTTTGCGGATGATTCTGTCAGCCTCGTCAACAACCCTGGCGCACTGGAGCCCGAAAGGCTGCCCTTTTTTCCCCCTCGCGGCGACGCTGGGCACAGCGACAAGGGCCTTGATATCCCCGATCATTGCGCTTTTGTTGTCTTCGATCCAGCCGTCAAGGCCGTTAAGGATTTTCTGTTCCTGTTTTGTATAGTTCACTCTGTTTCTCCTTCATTAATATAGATGGCAGGCCGCATAGTGATGGGGCGACTTTTCCGCCAGTACTGGCTGTTCTTCCTTACAGCGGTCCATGCAGGAAGGGCATCTGGTGTGAAAGGGGCAGCCTCCGGGCATCCGGGTCGGGCTGGGCACATCGCCTTCAAGTATGATCCGCTTTTTTACGGTGTCGATGTTTGTATCAGGTATTGCCGAAATCAGGGCTTTGGTATAAGGGTGTATCGCGTTACGGTGGAGTTCCTCTGCAAGGGCCAGTTCTACAATCGTACCCAGGTACATAACGCAGATGCGGTTTGAAATATACTTTACCACATTGAGCCCATGGGCTATGAACAGGCTGGTGAGTTGAAATTTGCTCTGAAGCTCCCGTAAAAGGTTCAGGGTTTGGGACTGGACCGAAACGTCCAGCGCGGACACAGGCTCGTCGCAGACCAGAAACTCAGGACCGATAGAGAGCGCCCTGGCTATACCCACGCGCTGGCGCTGCCCTCCTGAAAGCTCGTGAGGATAACGGGAAGCGTACTGGGAAGGCAGCCCGACCTGGGCAAGAAGCTCCGTGACTTTTTCCTTACGTTCCCGGGACTTCAACGCTGTATGGATGCTTAAAGGTTCTGCGATTATGCTTTCTATGCTCATTCTTGGGTCAAGGGACGAGTAGGGATCCTGGAATATGATTTGCATTTTTTTACGCAATCCCCGCAGTTTTTCCCCTGAATCCCCGGTAATATCCCTGCCCCGGTACAGGATGGAACCGGAGGTAGGCTCAATCAGGCGTATCAGGAGCCTCCCTGCTGTTGATTTACCGCAGCCCGATTCCCCTACCATTCCAAGAGTTTCGCCCGGAAATATGGAAAAACTTATACCGTTTACCGCCTTGACCGTTGCTTTGGATCCTGCCAGGGAATTGGAGGCCAAAGGGAAATGTTTGACAAGATTCCGGGCTTCAACAAGAGGCGTCTGGTTTGCAGAGCCGCTGTCTCTTTCAGGCATTATCGCCTTCCTTGTACAGCAGGCAGCGAATCTGCCGTCCGTTTTTCAGGGTTTTTATCTCCGGCCTCGTCTGCGCGCATTGTCCGGTACAGCAGTCGCAGCGCGGCGCGAATACGCAGCCTTCAGGGAGCTTCGACAAATCCGGCACAGCCCCGGGAATCGCGTACAGGGGCTTTGAAGGATCGGCGTCCATAGAGGGAATGGAACCCATAAGCCCCCTGGTGTAGGGGTGCAGGGGGTTCCTGAATATATCCTTCACATTGCCGTACTCCATCACCTGGCCGCAGTACATAACCAGGACCTTTAAGGCCATATCCGCGACTATGCCCAGATCGTGGGTTATCAGAATCATGGACATGTCCCTGCTGGTCATGAGATTGCGTATCAGATCCAGGATCTGGGCCTGAATCGTTACATCCAGGGCCGTTGTAGGTTCGTCGGCTATAAGCAGTTTCGGATTGCAGCACAGGGCCATAGCGATCATCACCCGCTGCCTCATGCCGCCTGAAAGCTGGTGGGGATAGTTGTCTATCCGCTCTTCAGCAGAAGGCACGCCAATCTGCCTGAGCATCTCTACGCTGTACTCTCTGGCTTCTTTCTTCCCCATAGCCTGATGAAGATGGAGGGCCTCGTAAATTTGATACCCGACAGTAAACACAGGGTTGAGCGAGGTCATGGGCTCCTGAAAAATCATGGAGATACGGTTGCCCCGTATGGCGCGCATTTCAGCTTTTGTCTTTTTAAGGAGATCCTGGCCTTCAAAAAAAGCTTCGCCTCCGGTGATTCTGCCAGGGGGATTAGGGATAAGCCGCATAAGGGACAGCGCGGTAACGCTCTTGCCGCTCCCTGACTCCCCGACTATCGCAAGGGTCTCGCGTTCTTCAAGGGAAAAACTGACAGCGTCCGCGGCTGTGATGAATTTTTTCCCGCTCCGAAACCGGGTAACAAGGTTTTTTACTTCCAGCAGCGCCGCCATACCGTTTCCTTCCTACTTCAGCCTCGGGTCCAGCGCGTCCCGGAGACCGTCGCCCAGCATGTTAAAGGTAAGAACCACTACGGCGATTGCCATGCCGGGGAAAACGACCAGATGCGGGGCGCTGAAAATATAGTTCCTGCCAAAGGCTATCATATTCCCCCATTCAGCCGCAGGGGGCTGTATGCCGAGGCCCAGAAAACCCAGAGCCGCTGTTGTCAGGATAGTACCGGAAATACTCATAGTGGCGCTTACAATAATAGGCGCCATAATATTCGGCAGAATGTGTCGGAACAGTATGGCCGGCGTTCTGCATCCTATGGCCCTGGAAGCCTGGATAAAATCGCTTTCCTTAGCGGCCATTGTCAGGCCCCGCACCATTCGCGCCCCGCCTGGAATGCCTACAATAGTGATAGCGAGGATCGCGTTTTGCAGCCCCCGCCCAAAAGCGCTCATGAGAATGATAGCCAGCAAAACCCCGGGAAAGGCCATCATCATTTCCATCACCCTCATTACAATGCTGTCTACAAGGCCCTGAAAATACCCGCAAATGAGCCCGATAACAATGCTGATAGACGTGGAAATCGCAACGGCGATAAAACCGACAGTCAGGGAGATACGGGCGCCGTGAATCAGGCGGCTCAGGATGTCGCGGCCTATTTCGTCGCAGCCCAGGGGGTGTTCCGGCGAAGGCTTTGCCTGGTAAAGCGCAAGATCGCCCTCATAGGGGCTAAACGGCGCTATTTGGGGGGCAAATACGGCGCATATAGCGATGCCCAGGAGGATAAAAAAGCTTACCAGCGCTACGCGGTTCATGCAAAAGCGAAGGACAATATCTATGTAGAGCCTGCCGGGCCCTTTGTCCCTCTCCGCCTTTTCCGCAAGGTCTACAGGCTGCATTTCTTTCATGAATACCGTATCCTCGGATCCAAATATCCGTACAAAATGTCCACCACCAGGTTCATCAAAACGAAACTCGCCGAGAGCACCAGGGCGCCGGCCTGGACGACGGCGTAATCATAGTTGTTTATACCGTTTACCATATACGTGCCTACGCCTGGCCAGGAAAAAACAGTTTCAGTCAGTATGGCGCCTCCGACTATGCCCCCAAGCTGGATACCCAGGGAGGTAATGATAGGGATAGACGCGTTCTTAAATGCGTGCCGCAGAATGACCGCGTTTTCACGCAGCCCCTTGGCCCTTGCTGTGCGGATGTAATCCTGGCGGATCACTTCCAGCATGGTAGACCTCGTAAGCCTGGCGGTTCCGGCGCTGCTCACCAGGCCGATACAGATAGAATGCATGACCAAATGCCGTATAGATTCGACGAGGGCTCTCCAGTTGCCGGTAATCAGGCTGTCAACTATATTAAAGCCCGTTATGGTTTGAAGAGAGATGCTCATAGGCAGGCGTCCCGATATGGGCAGCCAGCCGAGCTGGACGCCGAAAAGGATGATCATCATCAGCGCCATCCAGAAGGCCGGTATGGAAACGCCGATAAGCCCCAGAAACATGCTCAGCCTGTCAAAAAGCGAATTTTGCCTGATAGACGCCGTGATGCCGACGGAAAGCCCGACGACGACGCTCACCAGCATGCCGCAGAGTCCAAGCTCAATAGTGGCAGGCAGGCGGATAAGAATCTCCCTCAGCACAGGCTGCCGGGATTTCAGGGAAGTCCCCAAATCACCGGTAAAAACCTGGGCCATGAATTTGCCGTACTGCACCAGCAGCGGCTCATTGAGGCCCATATATTCCCTGAGCGCGGCGATCCTTTCGCCTGTGGCCTGCTGGCCCAGCAGCAGGCCCACAGGGTCCGGCGCAAATACCCTCATTACAAAAAAAACAATGGTAATGATACCCAGGAAAACAGGGATCGCCTGCAGCAGGCGTTTAAGAATAAATTTTACCATTCAGGCGCCCCTAATACGGACAAAGCCGCGCCGCGAAGAGCTCCGGGCTTTGCAAGGCAGCGCTGAAAAGCGGACTTTCCAGCGCCTGCGGTTTCCGGGGTTTACCTGGCCCGCTTGCCAATCTTCCAGCGAATCCGGGTATCGAAGGAACCAAAAACATTATCAGGATCGACGATATTCGGACCTTTGGACCAGTAGCCCGGGCTTGTGCTGAAAAATACAACCGGAGCGTCATCGGCCACCATCTGGGCCGCTTCGCCGTAGAGTTTTGCCTGAACCGCCTGGTCGCCTGTTTTCTTGGCATCGCTTATGAGGCGGTCAAACGCGGGGTTGTTGTAACCTGACGTGTTGTAGCCCGTGCCCCCGTTCGTGCTGACCCAGAGAGAGGCCATATACGAAGGATCGTTGGACGCCGCGCCCCAGTTAAAGGAGCATGCGTCATGATCCGGCTTTTCGGCGAGGATTTTTTCCAGCCATTCGCCTTTCTGCAGGGACTCGATCTCCATGTTGATGTTCACTTTCGCGAGTTCCATTTTGACCGCAGCGGCCATGTTTACGTGCTCAGGTTCGCTTCTGCACACGTACTTGAAGGTAAAGCCGTTGGGATAGCCCGCTTCAGAGAGAAGGGCCTTTGCCCTTGCAGGATTGTATTCATAAACTTTGAGGGGTTCGTCGCCGCCTGTCATCCCTTTGGGAATGATCGAGTTAGCTACATACGCCCTGCCGTTATACACGGCTTTTACCAGGGCTTCCCGGTCAAGCGCGTGCCAGATAGCCTCGCGGAGCCGCTTGTCCCTGAAAATGGGGTTCTGGGCGTAATCGGCAAAGGACAACATGGTATACGAGAAGCCGGGCGTAGTCCCGACCGTCATGCCCTGGGCGGTAAGCCGCTCAATGTCTGTCACCGGAACAGCCTCAAGATAGTCGATTCCCCCTGAGAGGTATTCGCTGGTCTGTACAGACGGCTCCTTTATCACCCTGAAGTAAATGCCGGCGTTTTGTATTTCCCCGCCATGGTAGTTGGGGTTCGCGGCATACTTAACGTACTGATCGTCCACCCATTCCTGGAAAATATAGGCCCCTGCGCCTACAGGACGGCGCTGGAAGCCGATAGGATCTTTCTTCCACGCAGTCGGCGAACAGAGGCCGGTGCCGTTCGCCATTGCCAGGTAAATAGGCAGCGTGGAATTGGATTCCGACAGGTTGATTATCAGGGTAGCAGCGTCAGGCGCTTCGATAGAAGTTACTAATCCGAAAATCTCCTCCGCATAGGGCATGTCGGGAGTGGCGTTGCCTTTGAGCTGGCGGTCATAATTCCACTTAACCGCGGCAGCGTCGCAGGGGGTGCCGTCCGTAAACATCACGCCTGGCTTTATCTTGAAAACAAACTGGGTTGAATCGGCGTTGGCGGTCCAGCTTTCGGCGATATTCGGTATTAATTTATAATCTTTGTCCGTACCCAGGAGCGCCTCGGTCACCAGGGACAGCAAACCGCCGACGCCGTCCGATGTCAGCGCCGGGTCCAGCATAGTCGGATTACTGGGCAAAAAATAATTCAGCACCTGGCTTTTATCAATGCCCCCTGCTGATACCGTGCCCGTTCCTGCGGACTGCTGCTGGCCTTTCGCAAAGACCGGCAGCGCGCCTGTAACCAGAACAAGGGCGATCAAAAAGAACCTTTTCATAACTCTTCCTCCTTACTGTGATCAATTATGATCCAGAATAAGGATCATACTACCCGCAATTCAGTATGGGTGTCAATGGAAAATATGGTATGAAAATGCCGTGCTTGTCCGGCCTCCCCGGATTAAGTTTTACCCTTTTATCGCTCCCAGCATAATGCCCTTGATAAAGTAACGCTGGAAAAAGGGGTATACAAAAAGAACCGGCAGGGTTACTACCATCGCGATAGTCATGCGTACCGCCGTGGGGGTAAGCGCCGCCGCGGGGCTGGCTGCCATGCTCATGCCCCCCTGGGCCGCGGCGTTCTGCATGGCCCGCGCCATTACTACGGCCTGGTTCAGGTACTGCCACAGGAGGAACTGGAGGGTGAAGAGCTTGGAATCCCGGACGTAGAGCAGGGTGTCCATAAACGAGTTCCAGTGGCCCACCGCGGTGAAGACCGAAACCGTGGCCAGAATGGGCAACGCCAGGGGCAGTATCAGGCGAAAGAAGATAACCATATACCCCGCCCCGTCTATGGACGCGGATTCTTCTATGGAATCAGGTATGCTCTCGATATACGTTTTTACCAGTATCATGTTGAAGGCGTTGATCACGCCGATAATGTACACCCAGTAGGTGTTGTCCAGATGGAGAAAACGCATATTGAGATATGTCGGGATAAGCCCAGCGTTGAAGTACATGGTGATGATAAAAAACCGGTAGATGAGCTTCCGGTGCCAGAGCTGCCGCTTGGTCAGGATATAGGCCACGTAGGTTGTACAGAGGGTCCCAAAAAACGTACCGATGACGGTCCGGGACACCGAAATAAACACCGCCTGGGGCAGGGCGTCCAGCTTCATGACCTTTACATAATTCCCAAAATGTATGCCCCGGGGCGTAAGCAGTACCTGGCCGGAGGCCACCAGGGAATTATCGCTTATAGTATTGATAAAAATGTAGTACATGGGGAACACGCAGATAAGCGTAAAGGCCGTAAAAAACACGTAGATAAAAATGTCAAACAGGATATCCCCAAGGGACAGGGTGCGTTTCATTTAGAATATCGACTCCTCTCTGATGAATTTTGATCCCCTGTTGGCAAGAAACAGCAGGACGATGCTTATGAGGGATTTTAGGATGCCTATCGCGATGGAATACGAATAATTGATGCCCACAATGCCCTGGTTGTACACGTAGAGGTCCAGAACCTCGATGGTAGAAAGGTTCATGGGGTTCTTGAACACGTAATACTGTTCCATGCCGCTGTTCACCATGTTCGCGATGGACATGATGAGCAGCACGAAGTAGGTGGGCAGCAGGCCGGGAACGGTTATATGCCACATACAGCGGAAGCGCCCCGCCCCGTCCACCCGGGCGGCCTCGTAGAGTTCCTGGTCTATGGACGATAAAGCGGCGATATAGACAATGGCCCCCCAGCCCAGGCCCTTCCATGTTCCCCAGGCCCACATCTTTATCCAGATATGTTCCCCGCTTGCCAGAAAGTTGATCCCCTCCGTGGTTATGCCAAGGGACATGAGCAGGCGGTTTACGAAACCGTCGTCCACGGAGAACATGGCAAAGGCAATGGAGTAGACCAGGACCCAGCTTATAAAATTGGGGATGGTGGTGAGGGTCTGGACGGTTTTACGATACCGTATTACGTGTATTTCGTTGAGGAAGATGGCGAAAATGACCGCCAGGGGAGACGTTACCAGGCCGATAAGGTACATGCCCAGGGTGTTCTTCATAACCCGGATAATGTCGTTCACCGCGTACTGGTCCGCCAGGATCATGCGGAAGTTTTCAAAGCCGACAAACCGATCGCTGCCCAGAGGGAGGCCGGGCCGGTAATTGTAGAACGCGAAGAGCCAGCCCCGCATGGGGAGGTAGGACAAGAGAAACACGAGAATGATAAAGGGGAGTATCATGAAGAAGAGGCGGAATTTCGGCTCCCTGAGGGTTTCCAGTAACGGCTTTTTTGCTAATGATGCCATAGTTACTCCTTACACGCGCAAACCAGCTTATATC
>JAITEW010000235.1 GCA_031281855.1 Treponema sp. | reverse complement strand
TTTTTCCGAAGGGGAACCCGGGGACGAACTCTACATCATCCAGAAGGGATCGGTAAAAATCGTAAAAATCATGGACGACAAGGAAGTGCTCCTGGCTGTCCTCAAAGCAGGGGATATTTTTGGGGAAATGGCCCTGCTGGAAGCCAAGCCCCGGGCCGCCAGCGCTGTGGCCTACGAGGATTGCATGGTCCTTGCGGTTAACCGCGCTAACTTCGAGCGGATGATTTCCGCGCAGCCTCAGATTATCGCCAGGCTTACCACCCTCCTTTCGGAACGGATCTGGTTCATCTACAAGCAGTTGGCCAATACGCTGATAAGCGATCCCATGGGCCGTATGTACGACGCCCTGCTTATGCAGTTGGAGAAAAACCGGGTGCCTCTCAACGCCGCGAATCCCTATACCTTTGACTTCGGCCCCAAAGAACTGGCCAACATGGTCGGCATTCCCAGGGACGACGCCAAGTTCGTGCTCAATAAACTGTTTGAAAACAAAAGACTCCGTATGGATAAAGACAAGATTCAGACCCTGGACATTACCGAAATCGTCAAACAGACTGAGTTTTACCGGAAAATGCAGCGTATTGAAAAAGCCCGCAGGGAAGGCGGTGTGCAGTATTAGATTTCGCCGATAATATATTGATGAAACCATTGAAATTGCCCTCTTTTATTGGAGCCGCAGTGCTGTTCGCGGTTTTTTCCCTTACAACCCCCGCAGGGGCCCAGGAAACCTTTGACTTCACCATTCCGGAACCGGAAAAAAAGCCCCTGGCTCCCGAAAACCCGGAAGCCCTGCCCAGGCGGTTCCACGAGCTTTCCCTGGATATGGGCCTGGAGGATCTCAAAACAGCCCTCAAAAACGACGATCTCTTCACGTTCAGAGGGGACCGGGACGTTTCTTTTCTTCCTGTAAAGGAACAGACGCTGGTTGAAACCACGGGCCTTTCGTTTATACGCCGGGCTTTTTTCCAGCTTATTGAAGGAAAGGTTTTCATCATGGCCTTTTCCCTGGACACAAAGCTCGTAGACCATTATTCGGTTTTTACTTCATTTGTAAAAAAATACGGTAACCCGGCGGCTCTGAGTCCTTCGGAGACTGTCTGGGAAAATGATGAAACCAGGGTGTCCATCGAACGGCCTTTGACGGTAAAATACATTGATAAAACGGCTTTTAACAGGGTTGTAGAGGAATCCAAAACCCTGGAATCCCGCCAACTGTTCCTTACCCAGGAGTTCCTGGATGCTTTTTAGAACTTCTTCCGCAGCCTTTGGGAAGCGCTTATTCCTGATTCATCTCTGCCTTCTGGCAGCCGCCTTTTCCGGCTGCCGGGCACAGGGGAACATCAAATTTGAAAAACGGGATCTTATCCTCGAAGGGCAGGGGAAAACGGCGCTTATAAAAGCCGAAATCGCCCGTACCGACGCCGAGCGCGCCAGGGGCCTTATGTACCGCCAGGAACTCAAGGACGGCGAAGGCATGCTCTTCATCTTTGAGCGGGACGAAATCCTCTCGTTCTGGATGAAAAATACCCTGATCCCCCTTTCTGTCGCCTATATCTCGTCAGAAGGCAGGATCCTGGAAATCCACGACCTTGAAGCCCAAAACCTGAACCCTGTACGTTCAAGCCGTTCAGCCCGTTATGCCCTGGAAGTTCCGAGGGGGTATTTTGACCGCGCGGGTTTCGGCCCCGGCGACAGGGTGGGAGTTGACAGGTTATGACCGGAAAATGCGGGGAATTTTTATTCCGCATTGTGTAATATCCTATACTTGATATAGGATTGTAAAAGGAGCGCGCCTAATGCTTAAAGGTTTAACCCAGCGGGTGCAGAGAATTCTTTCCATCGACGCCCAGGAGGAAGCCCGTCGTTTTAACGCCGAGCAGTTATTGCCGGAGCATGTGATTATCGCGCTCCTGAAAGACGGCGCCGGGACAGCCTGCAAGGTTCTGATACACGCCCGCATCGAACTCAACGAATTCCTTGACGCCCTGGAATCAAGCCTTCCCAGGACCCAGACTGTCCTGATGCGCGGCGACGTGCCTCCTTCAAAACGTACCAAAGTGCTGCTGGATCTGGCTTCCGAGGAAGCGCGGATACTGGGAACCGATTATATCGGCACAGAGCATATCCTTTTCGCCGCTTTGCGGGAGAAGGATTCGCCGGTTCAGCTTTTTGTAAACCAGCGGGGCGTGGAGATTGAATACCTCAGGGTGGTGGTTCAGACTACTTTTATGAACAGAGGCTCTTTTCCGGGTATTGCCGGTGAAGCTTCACGGGGAAGCTCGGGAGCCGCGAGGAACAGCGGCGATAACGGTCTGGGCTATCCTTTCTATTCCCGCAGGGACGAGTACCGGGAGCCCCGCATCAAGCCGGCGTCGTACCCGGCCTTAACGCCGGCGCTGGACGAATACGCCAGGGACCTTACCGCCCTGGCCCGGGCAGGGAAGCTGGACCCTGTAGTGGGCCGCCAAAAGGAAATAAACCGGGCAGTGCGCATCCTTGCCAGGAGGACTAAAAACAACCCCGTCCTGGTAGGGGAGCCTGGAGTGGGGAAAACCGCCATTGTAGAAGGCCTGGCCCAGCTTTTTGCCGGGAACGACGTGCCTTCTTCCCTGTCAGGCAAGCGTATACTTTCCCTGGATATGGGCTCCATTGTTGCAGGCACCAAGTACCGGGGGGAATTCGAGGAACGGCTCAAGAAAATAATGAGGGAAATCGCCGGGGCCCGGAACGTGATCCTTTTTATTGATGAAATCCATACGATAATCGGGGCCGGAGGGGCTGAAGGGACCATCGACGCTTCCAACATGTTCAAACCCAGCCTCTCCAAAGGCGAGGTCCAGTGCATAGGGGCTACCACTCTGGCGGAATACCGGAAGC
>JAITEW010000254.1 GCA_031281855.1 Treponema sp. | reverse complement strand
TTTATTCAATAATGAGGAAATCATTGAAATACAGGCCGCTTATTTTCCCCAGACGCAGGATTGAGTTGTACTTCTCCAGGAGTTCGGCCTTGATCCGCTCCTCGTCCTTCAGTTTGAGTTCCGCGGCCCCGAGGGATTTGAAATAGCCGGCAGTCAGGGATCTGAAGTTCCCTACCCTGGAGGCCAGTTCCTCGGAAAAAGCCCGGTCTTCGGGAACGTAGAGAAAAGCAACAGAAACAACTACCGTAGCCGGCTGGGGGTCCCCTGTGGAAAGCCGGAGCCGGCCTATGCCTGTAAAGACCCGGTCCTCCCCGCTGGTCCGGGCCTTTGGTTCCCCGCTCTCTTTGCGGCCAAACAGGGCCCAGGCGGTACCGCCCAGATAGATCAGAGCCAGAACCAAAAAAACCACCGCCAAACAGCGGTATAGGAACAGCAAAAAACGGGAGTTCCCTTCACGGGGCGTCTTCATGTCTTACCTTTTTATGCCGCCGTCTTTTCATTGTCAAGTATTTGGGGGTATTATTCGGATACGGAGGTGAAAGTATGGTTATTCGTCGTCAGGACATGAAAGTCGAGTTGAAAGAGAAGATGCGGGACGGAGAGGGAACTGTTCAGTTGATCCACCTGCTGGACGCAGGAGGGGAAAAAAACGCCAGGATGTTCGCGGAAATCACCCTGAAACCCGGCTGTTCCATCGGTTACCATCAGCATAATTCCGAAACCGAGTATTTCTTTATCATATCAGGCACAGGAACGGTTAAGGACGACGGCAAAGAAGTCCAGGTCAAACAAGGGGATTCCATTATAACCGGCAACGGGGCTTTTCATAGCATCAAAAATACCGGAACCGAACCCCTGGTATTTCATGCCGTAATTGTGACCTACTCATAATGTGCGGCATAGTCGGCTATATCGGCAGGGAAGACGCTGTACCTGTCCTTCTCAAGGGGCTTAAGAAACTCGAGTACCGCGGTTATGATTCGGCAGGAATCGCGGTTCTGGGCGCGCGGAGGCTCCTGGTCCGCAAATCCAAAGGCGCCTTGAAGTACCTGGAAGAGAAGGTAGACGCTGAATTCTCGGCAGGCGAACTGGCAGGGACCATGGGCATAGGCCATACCCGGTGGGCGACCCACGGGGAGCCTTCGGATATCAATTCCCACCCCCACACCGATGTGTCAGGGAAGATCGCCGTAGTCCATAACGGTATTATCGAAAACCACGCGAAACTCCGCTCGTGGCTCAAAGACCACGGGGTCGCATTCCGCAGCGCCACGGACACGGAAGTTATCGCCCATCTGATAGACTTCCATTATAACGGCAATCTGCTCCAGGCTGTGACGGAATCGCTCAAACGCCTGGAAGGCTCCTATGCCCTCGGGATCATCTGCGAAAATGAACCGGAACGGATCGTCGCGGTACGGAAAGAGAGCCCCCTGGTAGTCGGCGCCGGGAAGGGGGAAAACCTCATCGCTTCTGATGTGCCTGCGCTTCTGGAATATACCCGGGATGTGTATTACCTGGCGGACCGGGAGATCGCGGTGCTCAGCAGGGAATCCGTTGAATTCTACAATGAAGACGGCGTCTGTATCGAAAAAAAAGCCTCCCATGTGGACTGGGACGCCAGCGCAGCGGAAAAAGGCGGCTACGAGCACTTTATGCTCAAAGAGATCCACGAACAGCCCAAGGCCCTGA
Organism: Treponema sp.; assembly: GCA_031281855.1. Lineage (GTDB taxonomy): Bacteria > Spirochaetota > Spirochaetia > Treponematales > Breznakiellaceae > JAITEW01. The sequence goes on along the minus strand of JAITEW010000254.1, from coordinate 7,561 downwards.
CCGACACCCTGAGGGCCAGGATCAAGACCAACGCCTCTAAATCCATCGACTCTAAATCCATTAATCTTGAAGAAATCGGTTTCGACGCTTCCTGGGCCGAAGCAAACCGTATTGTAATTGCCGCCTGCGGCACTGCGTGGCATGCAGGGATAATAGGGAAGTACGCCTTTGAGCGCTTTGCCCGTATTCCCACGGAACCGGATATCGCTTCCGAATACCGTTACCGTAATCCCATCTTCGACCCCAGGGACATCTTCATCATTATCAGCCAGTCGGGAGAAACCGCCGATACCCTGGCGGCTATGAGGCTCGCAAAGAAAAACGGCGCCAGGATCATTGCCATCACAAACGTGGTAGGCTCCACTCTGGCCCGTGAAGCGGATCTGGTGATGTACACCTGGGCAGGCCCGGAGATCGCTGTAGCTTCTACCAAGGCTTTCACTACCCAGCTTATGTGCCTCTACCTGATAGCCTTCCAGTTAGGCGCCCTGCGGAACACGCTGTCTAAAGAGGAACTTGCCCGAGCCCTGGCGGCCCTGGAATTGATACCCGCCCAGGCGGAAGCCATACTGGGGGCAAAAGAAAACATCCAGCGTTTCGCTTCGCAGCAGTTCAACAAGTCCAAAGTCTTTTACATGGGCCGCCTTTTCGACTACGCAGTGAGCCTTGAAAGCGCTCTGAAGCTGAAGGAAATAAGTTATACCCATTCGGAAGCCTTTGCGGCCGGAGAGCTCAAACACGGCCCCATAGCCCTGGTAGACCCTTCCACCCTGGTAGTGGCTATCTGCACCCAGCAGGAACTCTTCGACAAGATGGATTCCAACATCAAGGAAACCAAGGCCCGCGGCGCGGCGGCGGCGGTAATTACCTACGAGGATGTCTCGTATTTCGACGACACTGCCGACGAACTTTTCCGCATACCCCGGACCCTGGACAGCCTTACGCCTATGCTGTCGGTGATACCTGCCCAGTTGTACGCCTATTACACTTCGGTACTCAAAGGCCTGGACCCGGACAAACCCCGGAACCTGGCCAAATCGGTAACAGTGGAATGAGCCGGCCTAAACTTGACCCGTAATCACGCCTCGAAGCCCCTGAGGGACCTCCCGGGCAGGCGCACGCCGGGCGGCTTTGACGCTGCCGGTTCTTCCCAGAAAGGGCATAATCAGGAATAATGTCCCTAGGGGGAACGATGATCGACATACGGAGCGACACGGTAACTCAGCCGACGCCTGCGATGCGCAAGGCTATGGCGGAGGCGGAAGTAGGGGATGATGTTTACGGCGATGATCCTACTGTTAACAGACTGGAAAGGCTGGGCGCTGAAATGCTTGGTAAAGAAGGGGCGGTTTTTGTTCCTTCCGGGACCTTCGGAAACCAACTGGCCCTTTTTACCTGGGCCCCAAGGGGGACCGAGGTGATCCTGGGCGAGGAATGCCACATTATCCAGCACGAAGCAGGGGCGGCTTCCACGATTGCCGGGGTGCAGACCCGGACTATCCCTGCGCCTGACGGGGTCCTTACCGGAACCGCCCTTGAAGCGCGGCTGAGGAAACGGGAACTCCACACCCCGGCGACTTCCCTTATCTGCCTTGAAAACGCCCATTCCCTGGGAAAGGCGGTAAGCCTCAAGGCCATGAATGAAGTCCGGGCGGTTGCGGATAAATGGAAGCTGCCGGTGCACCTGGACGGCGCCCGGATCTTCAACGCCGCGGCGGCCCTGAAAACAGATCCTAAAAACATCGCCGCACTGGTAGATTCGGTGATGTTCTGCCTTTCAAAAGGGCTCTGCGCTCCTGTGGGTTCCCTCCTTGCGGGGCCCAGGGCTTTTGTCGATGAAGCCAGGATGAAACGGAAGATCATGGGCGGCGGGATGCGGCAGGCCGGGATTCTGGCCGCTGCCGGGATTCTGGCGCTGACCGAACACACAGGGCGCCTTGAGGAAGATCACCAACAGGCGAAGAACCTGGCGGCGAAGCTGGCGGAAATCCCCGGCATCATCATCAAGCCTGAAGAAGCCGACATCAACATGGTATTTTTTACCTGGCCTCCGGGGGCGGATGAAACAAGAGCGGCGAAAATAACGGATTATTTCAAAAGCCGCGGCATACTCATCAACGCCCCGGATCGGGGGGGGTTCAGGTTCGTAACCCATTACTGGATCAGGGACAGGGAAGTTGAAACTATTCTCGCTGTTTCCCGGGAAGCTTTTGGAGGGGCCTTATGAGCGGCTACGAAAAACGGCGGTCAAAAATATACGACTATATGGCCCAGGAAAATATAGTCCTGGTCATGATCGAGGATTTCGAAAACTCCCGTGATCCCGCGGTACGCTGGCTTTCGGGACAGCCCGGAGACGCCCTTCTTTTCCTTTCTGTAGGCCGGAAAAGCCTCCTGGTTCCCTGGGATATCAACATGGCCATGCTCTACGCCCAGGCTGATTCCGTGATCCCTTACACCGAATTCGAGCGGAGGCCCATAAAGGCCCTGAAAAGCGCCGCCGAGCTGCTGAAAATCCCCGCAGGGTCCAGGATAGAAATCCCGCCGTCCACACCGTATCCCCAATTCCTCAAATATGTTGAAGAACTTTCCGGCTTTGACGTGATATGCAGGGAAAACGGGATCTGGCCGGAACTGGAAAAAGGACGGGCCGTTAAGGATGATGAGGAGTTGAAGATCTACCGGAAAGTTTCGGCCCTAACCTGCGCTATAACGGATCTGGTGGAAAAACACGTCCGTTCAGGAAAACTCAAAACAGAAACCGATATAGCCCTTTTTATCGACGCCGAAGGCCGGAAACGGGGCTGCGAAGGCACCGGTTTTGAGACCCTCGCGGCGGGACCGGAACGGAGCTTCGGCATCCACGCCTTTCCTGCCTATACCGGCGGCGCCTTTGGCGGGCAGGGTCTTTCCATACTGGACTACGGAATCAAGTACGCAGGGTACACCAGCGACGTGACCCTCACCTTCGCCAGGGGGCCGCTCTCGAAACAGCAGGAACGGATGCTGTCTCTGACAGAGAAGGCCTACGCCATTGCCCTGTCAATGGCCGGTCCCGGCGTTTCGGCAAAGGAGATCGCCATAGCTGTGGACACCCATTTCGCTAAGGCGAAGAAGATAATGCCCCACGGCCTGGGCCACGGCATCGGCCTGGAAGCCCACGAAGCCCCCGCTGTCCGGAGCCGGGCGGACAACGAGTGGGTCCTGGAACCTGGGATGGTCTTTACCCTTGAACCCGGGCTGTACGATTCGGTCCACGGGGGCTGCCGCCTGGAAAATGATATTCTCATTACCGAAACCGGCGCGGAAGTTCTGACAAATTCCCGGATCATTCGGCTCTGACAAACCGGTAGTTCCGTCAGGATATTGGCTGAAAGCGGCTCTTATCATTATAATGAATATAGTTGAGGAGGATTACTGTGCCCCAGAATAATGAAACCGTATACGCGCCTTTCGATGAGATGCATGAATTCATGCGCCTCACGTTCATCGCCGCCGGGGTCCCTGCGGAAGAAGCGGGGATCTGCGCCGACGTGCTTATCGAATCGGACAAACGGGGAATAGACTCCCACGGCGTGGGACGGCTCAAGCCCATATACCTGGACCGGATAAAAGAAGGGATTCAATTCGTAAAAACAAATTTTGAAATTGTCAGGGAAACCCCTTCTACAGCGGTCATAGACGGCCACGACGGAATGGGCCATGTCATTGGCGTGCGCTCCATGAAGATGGCTATTGAAAAGGCCAAAAAATGCGGCCTCGCCATGGTTGCGGTGCGGAATTCCACCCACTACGGCATAGCGGGCTACTACGCCCTCATGGCCGCCAAAGAGGACATGATCTGCTTTACCGGGACCAATGCCCGGCCTTCCATAGCCCCTACTTTCGGGGTGGAAAACATGCTGGGCACCAACCCCCTTACCATCGGTTTTCCTACAGACGAGGAATTCCCCTTTGTGATCGACTGCGCCACGTCAATCACCCAGCGGGGCAAGATCGAGCACTACGCCAGGATCAACAAAACCATGCCTTCAGGCTGGGTTATCGATGAAAAGGGAAAGGGGGTTACGGATCCGAATACGGCCCTCAAGGGCCTTGTGGCGGGTACCTGCGCCCTTACCCCCCTGGGCGGTATAGGGGAGGAACTGGCGGGTTACAAGGGCTACGGCTGGGCAACAGTAGTGGAAGTGCTGTCCGCAGCCCTCCAGGGGGGCTCGTTCCTCAAGGCCCTCACGGGCGTCAACGCCGACGGCAGCCGGCGGCCCTATCATTTAGGCCACTGGTTCCTCGCCATCCAAATAAACGCCTTTACCGACCCCGGGGAATTTAAGAAAACTTCAGGCGCCATACTGCGGGAACTGCGGGCTTCCAAAAAGGCCGAAGGCCAGACCAGGATCTACACCGCAGGGGAAAAGGAATACCTGGCCTTCCTGGAACGGAGCAAGACAGGTATACCCCTCAACCCCGCGGTCCGCTCTTCCCTGGAAGCCGCCAGGGACGAATGGAAGGTGGACTTTAGGTTCTCTTGGGAAAAATAACAGCATGGCAGATTTTGACGTTTCCAAAGGCTGGGTTATCCTTCTCCCTCAGGACCCTGGGGTGAAAAAAGCGGCGGAAGATGCGGCGCGCTGCATCGGGCTTCTCAGGAAACAGGCGGGGCTTTCTTCGCCCCCGCCGGCCCTGGCCGATGCGTCAGGCCCCGCGCCTCCTCCAAGCGTCCCGGTTATTGTCCTCAACAGTGAGCAGGGCCCTGCGGAACAGAACGGCTTTAGCTGGCGGGCCGGACCCGAGCGGGTCGAGATTTACGGCGAGTCCTCCAGGGGGCTTTGTAACGGGATCTACAGTTTTCTTGCTGCTTTGGGAATACGCTGGCCCGAGCCGGGAAAGGAACTGCTCCCACCTTGTGCGGACAAACCGGCTGTGTACCCCTTGGCGTCTCCGGGGGCCAGCGAACCTTCGCGTTTTTATGGCACAGGGCCTGAAAAAGCGCCCTGGAAACGTTACGTGATAGACCGGAAAAACCCCTTCCTGAAATCCGCGGGAAAACGCGAGGCCCTGATCGCCTGGGCCGCCAGGAACCGCTGCGATGCCCTGGTGTTCCCTCTGAAGACAGCGGGCAAATACTCAAAGTCCGCAGGAGAATATGCCCTGGCCGCCGAAGCCGGGGGCTGGGAACTTTCTCTCCTTCTGCCGCGCCGTCTTTTTCTGTTCCACAGCGAATGTTTCCGCATGGAAGACGGAAGACGCCGCAAGGAGATCAACTTCTGCCCTACCAATCCGGCCACGCTCAGGATACTCAAAAAAGAAGCGAAAAAATATTTCCGGAACGGACGGAACCTCCGGATCTTCCACCTCTGGCCCGACAGGGGAAATGAAAAAACCTGGTGTTCCTGCCCTGCGTGCCGGGCCTTTTCCCCTGCGGAACAAAACCGTATCGCCGTAAGCGCCGCAGCTGATGCCCTCCTGGAATCAGGCTTCACAGGGTTTATTTCCTACTACGAAGCCCCAGGGGAAGGCGGGGACATACCCCTGAGGCCGAACCTTTTCAGAATGGAAAGGATGCCTGAAACTTAAAGGCTGCTCCAGGCATTCTCTTCTTTGGTCACCGCGGCTAGAACTCCTTGTATTCGGTATACTGTTTCCCTTCAAGAAAAAGCTGCTTAATGTACTCATACGCCTGGGGAGGAACTTTGGGGAGTTGATCGGCGCCGGCGCAAAGAGGCAGGAGTTGATCCCCCGCGACTTCGGGAGTGGTACAGGCGTTGTCGTTCCGGTATGCGTCCCGTTCAGCTTTGTTTTTGAAATTGGGGACTTTGACCGGTTTGCCGCCGTTCAGGCAGGAGCGGTAGGCCAAAATGCCGATGATGGTCATATCCACTGCCTTATAAACATCTATGCCGTATTTTTTGCCCTCAGGCCGGCCCAGTATGCTCTGGATAAAGAAGTGCGTAGGGAAGAAGTCGCTGCCGCCGTGGCTGCCGAATTTGGCGGCCATCTCCGGGGAAACGAATTTTTCAGGAATATACGTTTCCAGGGAACCATGACAAACCTTACCGTCTTCTTTATAAACATTCAGGTTTTCTTGCCCATAGCGCTGGGTTTCCATACAGCCGTTCGTACCGTAGACCTCGTAGTTTATGCTGCCCGGCTCCCGCTTTAAGCCGCCATGGATACTTTTAACCAGCGCGCCGTTCTCAAGCCGTACCATTTCAATCCCGGCGGGCCCCCCACCCAGGGAACCAAGGCCGCGCTTGAAGGCTTCTTTTACAATTCTGGCCTGAATTCCGGTTACTTCAACAGGCCGCAGTCCTGTAATGGTCATAAGGGGGCCAAAACTGTGGGTACAGTAAAAAAACGGATGCATGCGGTTGCGCCAATGATTGGGGTCCCCGTAGGTTATTTGAGGAGTAATAGACGAACAATCGTGAACATATTCACCTTCACCGTAGGTTACTTCCCCAATATCCCCCCGCTCGTAACGCCGCCACATCTCAAAGGTACGATCCATGTAACAATAATTTTCCGCATAGGTGTACACTTTGCCGGATTTTTCAACTGCCTCAATTAACTGCACCGCCTGGGCCATGGTTTCGCAGGCCAAAACCTCGCTCATAACGTGTTTGCCCGCTTCCAGAGCTTTTATCCCGTAGACGGCGTGTTCGTTGGCGTAGTTTGCCAGAACCACGGCGTCAAGCCCCGGGTGTTTCAGGAAATCGTCAAACCGCTCGTAGACCGCGACCTGCTGCTCGTTTTCTTCCGCCTTTTTTTTCGCCTTGTCAAGCAAAGGGACATACTTGTCGCATACCGCGGCAAGTTCCGCTTCCGGGTGCCTGAGAAGGATTTCCATCATCGAGGTTCCCCGGCTTCCGCCAAATACGCCGATCTTCAATTTGTTCATTTGCATTTCCACCAGCCTAGTAAGCCGTTAACCTTTGATAGCGCCAATCATGATACCTTTGACAAAATACTTCTGGATCACGGGATAAACGCAAGCTATGGGAATAATGCAAACCACGGTTACCGCCATCTTTACCGAAGTAGTGTTTATCACCTGAGCCGACATCCCCTGGGATGTCAGGTTTCTCAATTGTTCCCAGGTATTCTGGGTATTCTGTATATATTGCATAAGGACATACGAAAGAGTATGGAGATTTGAATTTTCCGCGTTATACAGCATTGTGTCTATGTAGGAATTCCAGTTTCCGACTATTGAAAACAAGGCAACGGCGGCCAGGACCGGTTTGCTTACAGGCAGGACGATCCTGATATATGATGTAAAAAAACCGGCGCCGTCAATCATTGCGGATTCTTCCAAAGCGGGAGGGATGTTTTCCATATATGTTTTTATCAGTATCAGGTTAAATACGCTCACCAACCCCGGTATTACATATACCCAGAAAGAATGATTCAGATGCAGTTTTGAAATCAGGAGATAACCCGGAATCAGGCCGGGGTTGATATACATAGTAAACAGAAACAGCAGCATGATCGCCTTACGGCAGAAGAGTATTTTTTTTGAAAGGGTGGAGGAAGTAAAACGTTCGTAGTGGCCGAGGTCGAG